>JBAVBF010000060.1:0-25857 GCA_049586115.1 Thermoanaerobaculia bacterium
GCAGCTCGCACTTCTGGGGCTGGTCTGAGGACGAGATTTTCGCAGGATCGTTGCTGCTGGCATACGTTTCCAGCAACGGCATCCGCGACTACGGTGTCGATCACCTCGGCTCGACGGTTGTCGTGACTGATCCAAACGCGCATCTCATCGGCAATATCTACTACGACGCCTTCGGTGCCGGTGGCGCCACGGGAGCGGGTATGCTCCAGTACACCGGCCACGAGCGCGACGGGGCCAACGCCGGCGCACAGACGGGCCCAGTGCGGCTGCCTGATTATCTTCACGCGCGGAACTACGACTCGTTGCGGGGACGGTTCCTATCCCCTGATAGAGCACAGAACTGGTTCAAAGCGATGTCGATCCCTCAGGCATGGAATCGCTACACCTACGCAAGGAACAATCCGTTGTGCCTGCTCGACTCCAACGGCACGGATGACAAAGACTTCCGTATGCTAACCGTTCACATCAACGTGATCTATTCAAACGCTGACGTAAAGACTATTTCCGGTCAGACGCTCAGACAGGCCACCGAGGAGGGAATTGCGTACTCTCGCAAATTTTTCGCGGACGCCAGGATTCAGTTGGACGTGCGTCGGTACGAAGGTACGATCAATACACAAGCGTGGGGCAATATCAACGGACCAGTTAAGACTTCCAACGGTGACGTAGCGCTGGAGGACTTCCAGAACTCGCACAGGGGCGCCCTCACCGTCCTTGTGAGTGGCGACCTAAGTGGCATTTCAGGAAAGACTCATGGGATCGGTGGCCCAACTATGATCGGCACGGGTTCAGACAAAATGGTCTTCAACGACGAAATCTCACATGCGTTAGGGAATGTCACGACACCTGATGTCCCTCTGCTCAGTAACACTCTCGCCGACATCAGGCTCGACGCGCAAGAGACGTTCGTGGAGCTCGGGTGGGGAATGAGTCAGTGGTACAAAGACACGTTCCGCCAGACGCTTGAGATAATTAACGGTGAGCTGCAATGAAAACACGTGTATTCGTGATCGGCTTTGGCATGAGCGCCATACTTCTGGGCATATGCCTCTGGTATGTGTTCGGATCGCCTGACAAAAGCGCCATTCTTGACGCCTTCGACGTCAGGAATCGTGGTTGGTACGTACATCAGCCGCCCATGTATAACTTCTGCCTTCTCTCCTTTGCTTTAATGAATCTGCCCGCGATAGTGTTGTCGTGGGCGATCCTGTCGATTCTTGATGGTATGGTTTCCATGTCAGCAGCGTCGCGTGCAGCCATCACGTTCGGACTGCTGATCAATTTTAGCTTCTGGTGGTGGACGCTTATCACGAAATGGCACGGGAAACGTAGTCGCTTGCAACCTAGACCGCGCGAATTCAGGGAAGAATTCAAGCCAAAGGTGCCTTGACGCCGGCGCGGAGCGATCAACATATGTCGTCCGTATCGATTAGTGCGGTCTGGTCTGACATTGACGTCATACGCGTCGAAGTCGTCGTGAGTAGCGTCGCCTTTACAGGAATGGCTACTGTGTATACAACCGATGAGCTCCTGAGTGACGCCGCCGAAAAAGTGATCGGATTTCCTCGTAACGCTAAAGACGTTGCAGAGTCAAATTGGCCACGACTAAGGATGATCTGGCGTCCTTTCAGCTGAAGTGCATCGACGGCGCTGGCCATGCTGTCCTGATAGCAGAGATTGAGAATCACTCAGGCGTATTCGCTCAGAAGGCAACGATTGTCGTTCCGGTCTTTCCGTCGTTTTTGGATGAGTTCGGAAAATCTCTGCGTTCGATGGCCGATAGAACGAGCGTTAGCGCCCTGCTCTCTGACTGATTCAACAAGTATGAGCTGTGGTCCACGTACACGGGAGTAAGTGAAAGAGGAAGGCCGCCGTGACTACCGGGAGTCAGCTCTCGTCGACAGACAGGCCCAGGTTTCGCGCGAGGGCTGTTTTGGTCGCTGCGAGCCTGATCCTGTCGCTGATGACGTGGGGTATCTACGCCGCGGGTTACCTCGCCAAAGTGCGGGATGTAGCTGAAGCGCCTCTCAAGTTGCTGACATTGGCAATCCGATTCTCTCCATCTCGGGTGTTGCCTTCTCTATCAAGAGCATCGACGTGCGAGCACGCGGATCGTGGCGCGTTCAGTTCGTCGCTTCGCTTGTGTCGGCAATGCTGGCAGTCCTCGCGATCATCGTGTTTTATTTAGCCTGAACCCTTTCAAACGGCTGAGTTTAACGGCACCGATCTCGCAATATCCGAGGGCGGAGGTACACCACATGGCAAGCAAGAAAATCCAGGCGGCACTGTTGAGCGTTTCGCTCCTTTTGCCCGCCGGTAGCACGTTCGCGGCGACCCATCATCACTATCGTCACGTCCACCATCGCCACCACTACAGCCAGACGCGCGGAGCCGTGATCGGGGCTGTGGCAGGCGCGGCCATCGATCATCATCAGCCGCTGAAAGGCGCGCTCGTCGGTGCCGCGGTCGGCGAAGGCGTGCAGATCTTCCGCAACCACAAGGCGCACTGAGTCGCATCGGCAGCCATGCAGCTTCAGGTATGGTGAGGCGTAATGAAACGCCTCGCCATCCTTCTCTTCTTCGCTGCCGCGGCGCAGGCCGCTGAGCCGGATCAACGCGCCATTCTCAACGAGTTCTCCGACTTCCTGGCCGTCCCCAATCTGGCCTCGGATGCTCCCAACATCGCCCGCAACGCGACCGCGATTCGCGCGATGTTCGAGAAGCGTGGCATGAAGTCCAGACTGCTCACGCTCGACAACGCCCCGCCCATCATCCTCGTCGATGTCCCCGCCCGAGGAGCGACGCGAACCATCGCCTTCTACGCGCACTACGACGGACAGCCGGTCGATCCGAAGCAATGGCAAACTCCGCCGTGGACGCCAGTCATGCGCGACGCCGCCGGCAACGACATCGACTGGCGCAATGCGAAAACGCTCGATCCCGAATGGCGCCTCTACGCAAGATCGTCCGGCGACGACAAAGCGCCCATCATCGCCATGGCCGCCGCGCTCGATGAACTGCGCAAGTCCGGCCGTATGCCCAACGTCAATCTCCGCTTCATCTTCGAAGGGGAAGAAGAAGCCGGCTCCCCTCACCTCGGCGAGTACCTCGCGAAGTATCCGGACGTCCTCCGCCCTGACGCCTGGATCCTCTGCGACGGTCCCGTCCATCAAAGCCGCCGCATGCAACTCGTCTTCGGCGCGCGCGGCGTGGTCGACGCGGAGCTCACGTTCTACGGTCCCGTCAAAGGTCTGCACGACGGCCACTACGGCAACTGGGTCCCGAACCCGATCATCCGGCTCACGCACCTCATCGACTCGATGCGCGATGAGACCGGCCACATCCTCATCGCGCATTTCTACGACGACGTAAAACCCTCCTCGGCCGCCGAACGGGAAGCGATCGCGAAGATGCCGCCGGTCGAAGCGGATCTCAAACGCGAATTCGGAATAGTCGCGACGGAAAGCGAAAATCTCAACGAGTCGCTGATGCTCCCGGCGCTGAACGTCCGAGGAATTCAGTCCGGACACATCGGCGCGCAGGCCTCGAACACAATCCAGACCGAGGCCACGGCATCGCTCGATTTCCGCCTCGTACCGGCCGAGACGCCGGAGTCGATCAAGAAGCTCGTCGAACAACACCTCGAGTCGCAGGGATACACGATCGTCCGCACCACCCCGGACGCCGCCACGCGCCTCGCCCACCCGAAACTCGCCAAACTCACCTGGGGCGCCGGCTACCCACCCGCCCGCACGCCGCTCGACCTCCCGCTCTCCCAACAGATCGCCGCCCTGATGACCACCGCCGGACACCCACCCGTCCGCGTCCCCACCCTCGGCGGCAGCATCCCCATGTACCTGTTCCAGCAGCCGAACAACACACCGGTCCTGATCCTCCCCATCGCAAACCACGACGACAACCAGCACGCCGCAAACGAGAACCTCCGCCTGCAGAATTTGTGGGATGGGATCGATGTGTATGTCGCGCTTTTTGAGGGGTTGCGGTGAGGAGGAGCATCCTCTAATGATCTCTGCCTCTCTCTTTCCTGAGCTTGTTTGCGAGAACCCTGAGCGCGTTACCGGCGTTCTTATGTCGATCGCATTCGCTGGTCATGTCAAACCCATCGATCCCGGCCTGCGGGCGATGGTGTTTTCTTTTGCGCGTCTCGTTGACGGAACATGCCTGGACTATCAGCTGGCGCGAGAGTCCTACATCAGTTACTACACAAACGAGGAGCTGGGCCAGGCGATACCGATATCTTTCGCGCTGCTGCCAATGTTCCACCATATCGAGAACTGCCTATCTAATCTTGAGCGCGCAAGGGAGATGGGCGATGCAATTCGCTGCCGGCCACCCGATCCCGCAACCGGACCTTTGATCGACAAGATCGAATGGCGGCTCGCGGATGCCCACCAGCAAGAGATCTCGAGACTGCGCAACGCCATCCAACATCAGCACAACGATCTCAAGGCTGGCGTTCATCATCAGGCGCAATCGAATATCGGCCACCTGCAGAACTCGTGTTTGGTACCGACGTGCTACAACTTAGCCACCTCGCCAAAACTCTCCACGCATACCGCGAACTCGCCAAGAAGATCATTAAAGCGATTCGAACGCCTGCGTCCCAGGTTTGAACCCAAGGCGTTTGAACGTTCAGTTCTCCGAAAAGAGATAAGCCACATTTGCGTCATCTTCGGATGGACTCCCGACACAATCAAAACATCGTGTTCGGATTCGCCGACTCGTCCGGAACGCGCTGCAGCACATCCCAGTGTTCGACCACCTTCCCCTCATCATCGAGCCGGAAGATGTCGATGCCGGCCCAGTCGGTGTCGCCGGGCCAGGTCTGGTGGCAGTGCAGCACAACGTAGTCGCCCTCGGCGATCACGCGTTTGAACTCGACGTGCTTGCCGGGGAACTCGGAGGCCATGCGGACGAAGTAGTCGATGAAGGCCTGCTTGCCGTCGCCGACGTCGGGGTTGTGCTGGATGTAGACGTCGCCGGTGTAGCGCGCGATGGCCTCGGCAGGGCGGCACTGGTTGAACATCAGATCGTAGAAAGCCATCACGGTCTGCTTGTTCCGTTCGAGATCGGGCATGAGCGTCAGTCTACGCCGGCATCGGCCCGGCGACGGTAGACTCCTCTCCGACATGGTCAAACAGGTCGTGCTCTATGGAGCTGTTGGCGGCGTCCTCATCGCGCTGCTCAAGGTGATCGAGTACAAGCACTTCGTTCACGAATACCCATCCGAAATCTATGGCGGCCTGATCGCGGTCATCTTCACCATCCTCGGCATCTACTTCGGACTGCGTTGGACGCGCGCGAAAGAGGTCGTGGTCATCCGCGAAGTACCGGTGCGGATGGACGGACCGTTCGTCATGAACGCCGAGAAGTTGCGGGAGGTCGGCCTGACCGCGCGCGAGCACGAGATCCTCGCGCTCATCGCGCAGGGACTGAGCAACCGCGAGATCGGCGAGAAGCTGTTCGTCGCCGAGAACACCGTGAAGACGCACTCCTCGCGCCTTTTTGAGAAGATGCAGGTCAATCGCCGCGTCCAGGCAGTGCAAAAAGCCAAAGACCTCGGGCTCATCCCCTGATTCATACTTTCGTTTACCCCGAAATCACCCGAACGGGCGACTGCGCCATGCGCCGATCGGCCGTACTTTGCGCCGCGAAAGGAACACTCACATGAAAAAAGTGGTCATCGTCTTCGGCCTCATCTCCGGCGTCATCTCCTCGGCTCTGATGTTTCTCACGCTCCCGCTCATGAAGAACGGGACGATCAACTTCGACAACGGCGAGATCTTCGGCTACACCGCCATCTTCCTGTCGTTCCTGCTGGTCTTCTTCGGCATCCGGTCGTATCGCGAAAACAACGGCGGCACGATCAGCTTCGGCCGCGCCTTCAGCGTCGGCATCCTCATCACGCTGATCTCGTGCGTCTTCTACGTCGCGTCGTGGGAGCTCATCTACTTCAAGCTGATGCCGGAGTTCGCCCGAGGACATATGGACAAATACGCGGCGCACGAAGTCAGCTCGATGCGCGCGAAAGGCGCCACCGAAACCGCCATCGCCGCGAAAAAGGCGGAGATGGACAAACTCATGGCGATGCTCGACAACCCGCTCATGAACTCGGCGATGACCTTCATCGAGCCGTTCCCGGTCGGGCTGATCGTGACGCTGATCTCCGCGGCGATCCTGCGAAGACGGACGCCGGCCCCGGCGCCGATCGTCGCGCAGACCGTGTAGCGCAGACGCACCCGACTCGATGTATAGTTCCGGACTCCCAGTCACAACCCATCGGCATCTGCAATTCGAAGGAGATCAATGATGCGTTCCTCCGCGTGGTGTCTTGTGATTGCTTCGGCCCTCGCAGTCGCGTCCCTCGGCGTTGCAAAAAGCTCCCGTTCCGCCGGCGCGCAGCAGCCGCACCCGGCTGAGCCGGTGCGGCCCCCCGTCAACTACAGTTGCCAGGTCCCGTATGACGTCGTTCTTCCCGATCCCACGGACTTCGATCGCCAGGCAGATTTCGACATCTACTCCTGGAACATCTTTATCGCGCTGAACTGGCCGGCTACTACGTCGACCAGCGGACCGGCGCCGTGCAATCTGCAGAACGGCGTCGCGCGCGATTGCGGCAAGCCGTTGCAGGCGGGCGACTACGGTCCGACCGTTTGGGAAACATACAAACCCGACTGGGCGGTGTTCCGCGGCGACTCGCACGGTGGCATCGAGCCGGCCGGATGGAACTGTCCGCTCGATCCGCTGCCCGGATGCGATTCGCTCGACGCGCATGACGCCGCCGAGGCCAGGATGCCGGTGCTGCGGATGATCATGAAGGATGCGAATACGGCGCAGGAGTTTCTGCAGGCCGGCACATTCGCGCCGCTCATCGATCAGAACGGCTCCTTCGTCCGTTACGAATTGCGGATGAACGAGGACGAGCTCAACTTCATCAACGCGAACAAATTCTGGGACAGCCGCAACCTGAAAGCGAACGTCGATTTCCAGCCGGTGGGCTCGAATGACGACAAGACGATGGGCCCGGTCGAGATCAAGGCAGCCTGGAAAATCCTGCCGGAGCCGAGCCCGCGCTATCACACGCGCACCGTCGAAATCGGCTGGCCGAACAAGGCGAAACCGGGCAAGTTCCTCTGCAAGCAGTACACGATGGGCCTGGTCGGGCTGCACATCGCGCACAAGACGAAGAACGCGCCGCAGTGGATCTGGTCGACGTTCGAACAGGTCGACAACTACTCCGGCCCGCATCCTTCGTTCAACAACCCCGCCTGCCCCGCCGCGCAATGCCCGCCGAACCTGCCGCCGAAAGCTCCGAAAGGCGGCTGGAGCGGCGACCCGCGCGTGAAACAGACCCCGCCGACGCAGATGGTGGTTGCCGACGATTCCGTCGCGAAGGTGAAGGCGACCGACATCAACGCGCAGGTGCAGCAGAAACTCGCGGCCATGGGATCGGTCTGGCAGTACTACCAGCTCGTCAGCACGCAGTGGCCGTCCGTGCCGTACATCAAAGGGAAACCTGCGGAGGTGCTGAAGAAGGGAACGCTCATCAACCAGGGCGCCGGTCAGATCCCGCACGAGCTCGCAAACGCGACGATGGAAACGTACCTGATGGGCCCGAAGACGAACGATTCGAGCTGCATGTATTGCCACACACTGGCGACCGACGCATCGTTCACTTACAGCACCGATTTCAGCTACCTGCTCCAGGAGGCGTTCCCCGGTTCCGCTTCCGACAAGGTTGCCCTGAAGCGGCGCAGCGAGCTCACGCATCTCTTCGGCCGCAACACCGCCGTCGGCGGACAACCGACGAAATCCGTTCACTGAAGGAGAACATCATGGCTGGATCATTCGCAACGGACGTAGTGCCACTATTCACGGAGCCATCGATCAAGCACATGGCGCGGTTAGGCGTCAAACTCAACGACTTCGACTACATGTCCGATCCGGCCGGCGACGGAGACTTTCCCGATCATGCGAACGCGCGCCACGTCTACGCAAGACTTGACGGATCGGAACAGCCCCAGATGCCGCCGAAAGGTCCGTTCTGGGACGACGACATGCTGAAGACGTTCAGCGATTGGATGAACGTCGCGCCTGCCTTCCAACCGTAATGCATCCGCGCATGCTCGCGCTACGCGAGGTCAATGCGCACATCAACGGCCTGCGGGACGTCACCGTCTCGCAGGTCGTCCGGCGCGGCGATGATGTCGACATCACGTTCGAAGCCTCGCCGCCCTTCGTGCTCCGTTTGCATGACGTCCTCGCGCTGCGCGAACGCGGCGTCTGCCACGCCCCGCTCGTCTCCGGCTTCGTCTTCGTCCCCGTAACACGCTACGGACGCGTCGCCGCCGCCCGTGCCGGCGTCAACGCCGCGGACTGCGTCGAAGTCTGGATCGACGACGTCGCCCCGCACGAACGCGTCATCCACCGGCTGGCCGCGGTAGCGATGGACGCGACGATCGTCGCGTCATAAACGCATCGATGCCCTCGCTACGTTGCAGTTGCTCTGCACGCGTCCGACGGTTGCCGGGGCGGGCATCGTGAACCAGGTGTCGTCGCCCTGGTCGCGGCGGGCGGCCATGATGGCTTGCTTGATCGCGAAGAACGCGGACGTCGAAAGCACGAGCGGCGGCTCGCCGATGCCGCGCGACGACATGACCGCGGAATTCGTCTGGTTCGGATCGCCGCCTTTGGCGATGGTCACGCGCAGGTCGACCGGGATCGATTTCGAGCAGGGCGGTTTGTACTCCCACGTCCCGTTCGAGTAGAGACGGCCGTCGGGCTCGTACATCATCTGCTCGGTCGTCATGAGCCCGAGTCCCTGCACGAAGGCGCCTTCGACCTGGCCGACGTCGAGGCAGGGATTGAGGCTGTGGCCGATGTCGATGAGGATATCGGAGCGGAGCACGGTCGTCTCGCCGGTGAGCACGTCGATCTCGACCTCGCTCGCGCCGGCGGCGTAGACGAAGTAGAGAAACGCGCGGCCGTACTGATTGTCGCCTTCGACGTCGCCGATGAGCGGCGTGTTGTAGAAACCGTCGACCGCGAGATTCACGCGCGCGGCGTACGCGCCGCCGACAATCGACGGCCACAGTTTCTTCCAGTTCGTCCGCCACCCCTTAACCTTGTTCTCCTTGCAGTACTGCTCGAGACGCGCGCGCAGTTCGAGGCAGGCGTTGCGGACCGCGCCGCCGAAGAGATCCGAGCCCGATGACGCCGCCGTCGGCGTCGCGTTCGGCATCGTGTCGGTCGACGTCTGCGCGACCCGGATAATGTTCATGTCGATGCCAAGGGTTTCGGCGGCGATCTGCATCATCTTGGTGTCGATACCCTGGCCCGACTCCGCGCCGCCGTGCTGCAGCATCACGCTTCCGTCGGTTGCGTAGGCCACGACGTACGCGACGCCCTGATCGAGCAGGCGCGGTTGATAGCCGACGCCGTACTTGAGCGGGATCATCGTCAGTCCCCGTTTGCGCCAGCGATTCTTTTTATTGAACTTGTCGACGGCATCGCGGCGCTTCTCGAAGTCGGACGATTTCATCAGCCGCTTCCAGAGATCGCGGATGTTGCACTGATCGAGTTCCTGCGCGTACGGCGTCGATTGCGACGAGCGCTTCGTCCCATCCTGGTACATGTTCTTCCACCGCACATCCTCGGCGCGCATCCCGCACGCGTGCGCGATTTTCTCGATCGCCTCTTCGCAGATCAGCGTGGCCTGCACCACGCCGAAACTGCGGAACGCCGTGTTGCTGGCGTTGTTCGTGCGCGTGACGTCACCGCGGCTGTGCCACGTCGGCACGAAGTAGGCGCCGTCGGAGTGCTGCTGCGAAAGATCCATGACCGGGAAGCTGAGGTCGTAAGTCGAACCGCCGTTCGAGAAGAGCTGAACCTTGTAGCCCTTGATCTCGCCCTTCTTTGTAAACGTGGCGTGGAAATGACCCTGATACGGATGGCGCTTGCCGGTCACGTTCATGTCGGTGTTGCGGTCGAGGATCAGCCGCACCGGTCGATTGAGAATCCACGCGGCGATGGCCGGCGCGGGATTGATTACCAGCGGGCGCGCCTGCTTGCCGCCGAATCCGCCGCCGAGCGGACGCTGAAAAACCGTGACGGCGCTGTTCTCGATTTCGAGCAGCTGCGCGATCGACGACTGCACCGACGATCCCTGCTGCGTTCCGGAGTAAATCGTCATCACGCCCTGCGCATCGGGCAGCGCCAGCGCGCCCTGCGTCTCCATGTAGAAATGTTCCTGCGCCTCGTTGCCCATCTCCCCGTCGATGACTTCGCATCCCATCATCGGCTTCGACGGATTCTTCAGCCACTTCTCATCGCTCCCCTTCCGGGTGATGTACGGGACGTGGTCATTGTTCGGCTGGTCGGTGAAGAAGGCTTTGTGCGCGACCGCTTCGTCGATCGTCAGCACAGGCTTCGTGGGTGCGTAGTCGATCATCTCGGTCTGGATAAAGTACGCGGCGCGTTGCGCGGTCCAGCGATCCTTCGCCACGACAAGGCCGATCGGCTGACCCCAGCAGATGATCTGTTGATTGACCGCGAAGACGACGTCGTCTCCGCCGAGCCCGAGGTAGGGATTCTTCTGGTTCGGGACGTCGGCGGCGTCGATGTAGGCGACCACGCCATCGAATTTTTCCTGCGCGGCCTTCAACGCGGCTTGCGCGTTTTTCTTGTAGCGGAACGTGCCGCTGGCGATCTCGCTGATGACGAATGCGGAGTCGTAGCCGTGCGGCGGCAGCGGGATGTCCTGCGTGTATTTCTGCTCGCCGGCGGCCTGCACGAACGCGGTGGTCTTGAGGATCGGCTCACCGACCGGCCGCTCCTGGTGATAGACGCTGACGGTCTGCGTGCCGCCGGAAAGCGGGCGGACGAAGACTTGACCGCCGGAGCGATTCTCCGGCTCCACTTCCTTCGGAAAGCGCTCGTTGGCGACGTGCAGAAAGAACTTGTAGAAGAGCGTTTCGACGAGCGACTCGCGATAACCGTCGGGCAAAAAGTTCGTACCCGGCATCGGACGAATCATCTTCGCGACTTCGTGGCCGAGGACGTCGAGCGCGTTCTGCAGCGTCGCATCGTTCCATTTCGCGCCGGCGATCGCCTTCTCGGTTTTCGTCATGCGCGACGGCAGCGCCGCCAGGCCGCCGTAGAGAATCGTCGCGCTCTCGACCACGCCTTTTTTATCGAGGCGGACGACGAAGCCGGCATTGACGATCGCGTGCGCGTTCTGATCGCGATAGGCAATCTTGAACGTCTCGATCTCATCGCCGGCCTGCGAGTACGGAATGTGAAACGACTGCGCGATCGCATCGGCCGGAAGTTTTGAAATTGCCGGCAGCTCGGCCATCGCGAAGCGCTTGCTGCCTCCGGCGTAATCGCGGGAGGCGATCGTGATCGACGCGCCGAGAGTTTCGAGGAGGAGATAGACGTCGGACGGAAACGGCGAGTCGGTCTCCGCCTGGGTCCGCGTCATCATCACGTTGCCGCCGATCGAGCCGATGTTGCGCACCTGCAGATTGGCAACGTCGAGCAGGTGCGTGCGGAACGCCGCGAAGCCGCGCGTCTTCTCCTTCGGCTTCTTCGCGATAACGCGCTGCAGTTCGTCGATCACGTTCTGCAGCGACTCCGCGGCGCCGACTTCGAGGCCGCTGTCGGAATCGCGGAATCCGAGAAGGTTCGGGATCGCGTGGATGTCGATGAGGATGTGCGGGTCGGCGACGTCGGCTTTGTAGATGCCGATCGACGTATTGCCGACGACCAGCTTCACGTTCGCCGAGTTGCCGCCGTTGGCCGCCTTGATCTCCTGCGCCTCCTCGAGCGTCGCCGGACGGAACCACCGGTATCCTCGCCCGGCGCTTTCGAGCGACGAGATTTTGTTCGCGTACTCGATCAACTCCGGCGGGAACTCGAGCGCGGGACGCGGTCCCGGCAAATGCTGCTCAATCGGCACGTCGGCGAAGCAGCGGTGATTTGTGGAGTACGTGTTGTGCTTTTTGAAATCGACCGCAAAGCTCTTCATCCCTTCGAGGATCGGACGATAACCGGTGCAGCGGCAGAGATGCCCGTCGAACAAGTCCTCGATCTGCTGTTGCTCGGGCTTCGAATGGTTGCGTAGAAACGTGAACATGTTCATCACGAATCCCGGCGTGCAGAAGCCGCATTGCGATCCGTTGTTGGCCGCGATGGCGTACTGCACGGGATCGAGTTTCTCGCGCGTGCTTCCGATCCCCTCGGTGGTTGTGATCATCGCGCCATCGAGCGAACAGAGCGGACGCAGACACGAGTTGATCGCCGTCTCGACGACGCGCCGCTCGCTTGGCTCCCAGCGCGAAAGCATCACCGTGCAGGCGCCGCAGCCACCCTCGCCGCACGACAGCTTGGTGCCGGTAAGCCCGATGGCATCGCCGCGAAGCCAGTCGATGAGCAGCGTGGTCGGATCGGGATCGCCGATCTCGTACCGGGTTCCGTTGACGTAGAAGACGATCGCGTGCGAGGTGCTCATGCGTTCTCCTTAACTGTTGATGACGTCGAGGAAGAGGTCGTAAAACGCATCGGCGTTCGCATCGAGCATCACGTCGATCGATGCGCCATCCGGATCTTCGACGAGCTGGCCGGAGTGATCCGCTTCTTCATCCAGCTCCTGCACGACGCGCAGCTTCAACGTCTTTCCGGTCGCGAGGGCGGGATCGGTCAGAACCGCGGCCGCGAGCGGATCCCAGAAAAAGAAACTGCCGCTCTGCACGAACGGGATGTCGGCCGTGAGTGTCTGGTAGATGAACGCGGCCTGCGGCGTGACGTGCCGCTGCTGGATGCGATCGTAGAACGGCAGATTCAGCGGCACGTGATCGGACGCATCCAGCGGAACGAGTGTGATCGGCACGCCGGAATCGAACATGTATTGGCCGCCCAACGGATCGAGGAAGAAGTTCCACTCGGCGACCTGGTTCGTGTAGTCGGGATCGACGACGGCGACGTTGCCGGGAACGTAGACCGCGCCGCCCATCATCACGATGCGCTCGATCTTCGGCGCGACCTCGGGATGTTCATGAAGGAGAGTCCCGAGGTTTGTGCCGCCGCCGATGCCGAGGATGGTCATGGGAGTGGGAGAGGCGATGAGCGTCGCGCGGAGAAAGTCGACGGCGCTCTCGCTCACCGGCCCATTCGGATTCGCCGGAAGCGGAACGTTGTAGACCGCATCGATCGGGCCGCGAATCGACGCCGGGAAGACGTTGCTGTAACGCAGCGGTGCGCTCGTCCCCTTCGCCACCGGGACGTCCGGCTTGCCGGTGAGCTGCAGCAGATTGAGCGCGTTGCGCGTGCCCGGCGTGAGATGACACGCGCCGACACCGGTGACGGTGATGCCGCGAAGACCGACGTCGGGATGCATGGAGAGGTAGAGGATGGCCATCCAATCGTCGATGTCGACGTCGGTGTCGATGAGCACAGGAATTCGCGTCATGGGTCCGCCTTTCGCGCGTGTCCGGGGATTTCACGCCATCCTAAAGCGCGCTGCCTCGGCCCGCAAGAATGTTAGGATGCAGATCCACCCAAAAATTCGGAAGGAGCATCCCATGGACGTGATCCTTGTGCACGACGCGGCGATCGACGAGTACATGTCGCAGGTTCTTCTCACCACCATGCCCGGCATCAATCTCCTCGGCGCGATCATCGTCAACGCCGATTGCATCGACTCCGCGGCCATGCAGACCGCCTGGCAGATCATGAGCTACATCGGCCGCACCGACATCCCGATGGGCCTGAGCAGCGCGCGCGGCTGGAATCCGTTTCCATGGGAGTACCGCAGCGATTGCGTCCGTGAGTCAGCCATCAACTGCCTCAAGCCGTTCCCGCCCAACGCGAGTTGGCCGCCCTTCCCCGACGGCGACGCGCTGCTGCAGTCGCTGATGGAAAACGCCGCCGGCAAGGTGACGCTGCTCGTGACCTGTCCCTTCACGCCGATCATGACCCTGCTCCAGAACTCGCCCGACCTCGGGTCGAAAATAGAGCAGATCATCTGGATGGGCGGAGCGATCAACGTTCCAGGCAATCTCGATCCCAAAACCGTCCCGACGCCGCCCTGGAACAACTGCGCGGAGTGGAACGCCTTCTGGGACGCCGTCTCCGTCGACTGGGTCTTCAGCAATACGACCTGCCCGATCATCCAGTTCCCGCTCGACATGACCAACCAGGCCGCGATCACAAAGCCCTTCATGGCCACCCTGGCCGCACAAGCCGCCAACGGCTCCCGCTACTCACAACTCGCCTTCGAAAGCTACCAGTTAGTCGACGCCGAAAGTTTCTACGACATGTGGGACGTCGTCACCACCTGCTGGCTCGCCGACCAAACCTTCTTCCAACCCCCAACCACAATGAGCCTCGCCATCGACGCGACTCTCAACGCTACGCAGGGATGCATCAAGCAAGTGGAGTGCGGGCGGGCGGTGCAAGTAGTGTTGAATTACTCCGCGACGGGACAGCAAGCGTTCTACGACTACGTGGCGGCGCAGTTCAATCGGTGAGCTCCCGCCGAGACGAAGGGAGGACGGGATCTTTGCTTCCCGTCCTCCTTCGCTTTCTTACGCTTCCAGCCGATCACGAATCGTGTCGCCGTTAGCGTCGGGCTTGTCAATCATCTCGGCAATACGCCGGATCGGAATGGCCCGGTTGAATCTCGGAAGTTCATTCGACGGACATCCGCTGAGGTGGATGCCGAGCAGGTTGCTTTCGTCGCTGATGAGAGGTGCTCCGGAGGCCGACTCCGCCGTCGAGGCCGTGTGCAGAACCCGCATGCCGTTCGGGTTGACCTTATGGACGAAGCCGGCGGAGGTGAGCAGTGGACCTCGGTCGAGAAACTGAAGGATTCGGAATCCGAGGTCGGCGGTCAGGATCTCCGCTGCATCCGCGGTGGGGATCTTGAACCAACTTCTCTTCACGCTCCCAACCATATCGTTGCCAAGCGGGTCCTCTAGTTTGACGATGGCGAAGTCGAGGTTGAAGAGTTCGCGCTGCGCGACGCCATCCTTGATCGGCGGATCGACCAGCCAGTCATTCGTGTCCGGCTGATAGAGCCGAGACGAGACCGGTTCATCCGGCATCAGAATGCTCCCGATCTTGGTCGTTTGCACTTCGGCGGTGATACGCGGCAGGCGGGTCGAATCGATCAGCTTCCTGGTCGTCTTCTCGAAAAACACGTGCGAGGCCGTTAGCACGTATCCCGGTCCGACAAGAATGCCGGTGGCGAAATGCGTGGTGTCATCCAGGATGAAGCTGACGATCTGGTTTGTGGCGTTGACCAGATCAGTCAGATGCTTTGGCACCGGCACGATTGGACTGGAGCCGCCCGAGGCGGATCGGAACGTGACGACTTCCTCGACAACCTCAAACCTTGCTTTCGCGTCCAAGCCCGCGTAGCCCGCTCCGTCGAATTCGCGCAACCTGTCGTGAATAGAAGCGGCGAGATCCTTTAGGTTCTTCTGACTCGTTTCCGTCATGCTTTCCTCCTTTGCGGCCGAGATGCTGCCGGCTCGCGCGGTGCCTGCGTTTTACTCAGCGCCGCGGTTGCTTTGGGAAGCGCTGACGTCCTGGACGATGGCCGCCGCCTCGGTTCTCCAGGCTCGCGCGGCGCTTGAGCAGGCGACACAGCGTTTGCCGATGGGCGCCCTAACTTCGTGGATGGCACATTGGATCTCGGACCCGAGACCATCGAAGAGACGCATGGAATATGCAGGATCTCGTTGCTCACGATCTGCGGAAGAGGAAGCCGCCCTAGCTGATCCGGCTTGACATCGACTACGTTATAGAGCACTTCGAATTCGAGATCGTAGTCTCCTTCGTGATCATTGCCGGCGAACGATCCGCTCAGGACGCTGTTGATGGAAGCGAGCGAGCCGTTGCCGATGAGAATCTTGATCTCCGGGGCGTCGTACCAATAGAACTTGAGAGCCGAAGGGCCGGGCGCTTCTTCAGAGAAGGGCACAGACTGCAATTGAAAGAACTCGGTCTCGTCCGGGAAGGTCATTGTGACCACGATCTCCTGCGCATATGCACGCTTATCGGAGTTTTCGCCGTAGTCGAAGTCAATCAGCGCGATCGGTTCGCTGACGAATGAAGCCGAGACTTTGCCTCCGTCGATCTGAACGCGAACATAGTCGCCTTCACCGGACAGAAAGCCCCCCTTGAGGGCCGACTCACCACCGTCCGCAAACTCGCCCCATCTGGCCACGTACCCTACACCTGTGGAGTCCTTGGTGGGGAAATCCGTCGCCGGGCTGGCGTCGAACGTTAATGTGTTCTCGACCGGACGGGGAAAGATGAAAAGGTGTTCCCGCTGCAGAAAACAGAGCCCTGTTTTTGTATCCCTGATGTCGGGATGTTGGTAATCAGCATCGCGATCGCTCGCCTCCTTAACCACCAAGTGACGATAGGGAAAGGTGAGAAAGGCGAGCTGCGCATTGATTTGGTCGTTCGGGAAGTCCGATTGTCGAACCCGTCTGGCTCCGGGCATGATTGCGTACAGCGTCTCGGCAATCGGTTGCAGATTCTCCGGATACTCCGGCGTCAATACGGCATTTCCAGTGAACGCTAATTTCAATGTCTTAGTCATCAGTGGTGAACCTCCTTGCTAGAAGCGTTTCCGAGGAGAAGACAGAAGGCGGCCCAACTCGGGTCACCGTTCGTGATCGAACGAACATGGAGTTGCGCGGAACGGGTGGCGCGCGGCAGATCGGCGCCGTGAGCCAAGGCATCGTGTAGTGACATGGAGAAGGCGGCGGCGGCAACGTCGGAGACCGCCCACAGCGTACCGACGACTGCTCTCGTCCCGCCGTCGATGAACGCGCGGCCAATCGTGAGCGTGCCGCGCGCGCTGCCGGCACCGCTCCTCGCGGTGCTGCAGGCAGAGAGAACGACCAGCTTCAGTGGCAGCGGGCGAGCCAGAAGTTCGTGGACGTAGATGCGAGAGTCTCCATCGCCCTCCGGCGCCAACAGCAGGCTGGACATTTCCGGAGCGAAATCGTTGGCGACGGCGTGCCCTCCGAATTGAAAAACCGTCGCATTCCTGAGTTGCCGGGAAACATTGCTCGCGGTTGCATCCTCACCGAGGAGAACGGCCGGATGAGCGTAGCGCCGCGCGACGTCAGTCGCTTCTTTTCGCGATCGCGGAAGGAGGGGCAGATCGCGATACAGAGGATCCCCCACGACGAGGATCGGATCGGACGCTGAAAAGGTCAACGCCGGCTGCGCGAGCGATGCGAGGCTCGGTGCGACGCTCACGGGGTAGTCATCGACGACCGCGCGACCGCTGGACCGGTTCAGAAGCGCCGCGAACGGAACGCCGGCCAACGCGGGCGGAGGGACGATGACCAGATCGGTTTCCGGCGGCACGCGCGAGATCCAACCGCGCATCAGGACGTCGTACGCATGCGCGAGTGCCTGCGGGGTAACGGCCGTTAGTTCGGCGACACCGCCGGCCGGCATTCTGAAGAACGCTACCGAATGACGTTCAATCAGCCAGACGATGACGGTCTGGCGCTGAACCTCGAAGACTGCAACCGCGGTTGACGGCCGAATGGCACTGATCACCTTCCACAGATCGCGGTCCGCAGCCGCTTTTTGCCCGATCAGCCGCGCTCGCTCCGCGTATCCGAGAGCTTCCTGTGGCTCCTGCCGCGTGAGCAAGAGGCGCATCAGGTCTTCGTAGTTCGCCCGCGTGTCGGTAGCAAACCCGTCCCGCATGGTTGCAGGCGCGGCGTTGTCGAGCGTCTGCTCGGTGATGTCGATGGCACGCCGGTAGTCGGCTTCCGCCGCGCGGAGATCACCTTCCTTCTCCGCGAGCAGAGCACGCTGGCGCAGGAGCTGCGGAAGCCAGGCGCTATTTCCCGCCTGCTCGAAGAAATGGATGGCCGCCGTTACTTTCTGCGACGAGGACACCGCCACCTGGCTCCCGCTCGCCGCGATTAATGCGCGCGAGCCCGGATCCGTCATCCGGTTCGAATAGTCACTGGCCTGACGCGATTGCTCGCTGGCGTCCGAGAGCTTGCCGCGTCGCGACGAAATCGTCGACCGCCACATCGACGCCAACGCCGCAATGCCGAAACTTCCACGCTTCGACGCCTCGCGTTCCGATTCGGCCAGTACGAAATCAGCCGCGGTAAACCATCCCGCCGAGGAGAGGCCCGTGCCTGCTTCGAAGAGCGCGAGCGCCAATTGCCTGTTGTCGCCGCTTTTACGCATCGCGTCGAGGCAGGCCAGGCGATGCGTCATCGCCACGTCGCGGTCACCCGCATATTGGTAGGCGTTCGCGAGCAGCAGTTCGGTCGAACTGATACCGGGTGTATTGCGGGCGTCGATGAAAAGCTGACGCGCGGCGGCATACTGCGCGATGCTCTCTTCAGGACGAGCTTCGTGAAGCTTCACCAATCCCGCCTGCGACCGGCCTCGACCGAGAATAATCCGATAACGGCGGCTTCCGGTTTCGGTGATCACCGCACCCGCGATGCGGCCTGCGTCTGTGAAACGGTTCTCGTACAACAGACATGCGCTCAGTCGAACCCGTGCCGCAAGCTCGTAGGGGCTGCGAAGTCGCTGGAGATCGGTGGCCGCTTGCTCGAACGCATCTGCAGCGTTTGCGTATGCCTTTGCCTCGACGAGGTCACGCCCATCGGCATAGCGCGCGTGCGCCCGTGCAATCGCGCTACATCCTGCGCGGTCGCGGCAGGCGGCATCGATTGCATCGAACGTGTCCTTCGCGAACGAATCACCATCCGTCGCCAGCACCAACGCGATGATGCGACCCAACCGCCGAAGGTTCGCGTCGGCAGGCGATCTGGCCCATTGAGGCAACAACGTGTCTTCGAGATAGGCGAACGCCGGAGCCGGATACCGGTGGACCGCACGCGTGATCGCGGCGTCGTCGTGTCCGAGCCACTTCTGTAATTGCGGCTCGATGTTGAGCCAGCCATCTCTCTCGGTCTTGAACCGCAAGGCAGCACGGTGGTGTTCGGCCTCGGCACGCCAGCCGGAATCGGTTTCGATACTTAGAAAATCGCGCCACGCCTGCTGCGCCGCATCGGTCGCGTGAAACGTCTCGATCACCAACGCACGGTTCCAGGCGTTTTCAGGCGTGCGTCGAAGACGCCATGAACGCTCTGCGGCGTCCAACGCGGCGGCGTAGTCGGGTGGAAAGTTACGGCTCTTGGCCCGAGCGTAATATGCCGCGCTCAGATCGCTGAGCAATAACGGATTCTGCGGTTCCGCTTGCGAAGCTTGTTCAAGCACCTCAACCGCCTTGCCCGGCCTGCGCAGCAGAAGCAATGCGACACCGGCCGTGTGAAGATCGGCGCCACCACGGAGCGCGTCACCCGCAACGGCCGTCAAACTGGCCGAGGAAACCGTGGGTACCGTGCCGATTGGCCGGTAAGGCAGTCCACTCAAACGTCCATCGAATAGACGGCACTTCAGCTCTGCGGCGGCGCGTGACAACGCTTCGATCGGAGTTCTCGTCCGAGCCGTCGGGTACGTCATCAAAGTCGAAAGCATGGTTATGACGATCGCTGCAACGGCAGTAATGCTCCGGCGGCGATCAGCAAACAGGAAGACGGACGGTGCGACGTAATTCTCCCCGCGCTGCTGATAGCGATGGCGCACCCGCGCGATCCAAAGGTTCAGCCGATGCGCTACATTCAACGCGCGCCCCCGAAGCAACTGAATTGTGGAGAAGGCTCAGTTTAGCAATAAGGCCGGAGAGGTCGCGTGCCGCAATCGGCTGATGCCCGTACGATGGGAAGGACGGCGCCCGTCAGGACCTGGCTGGTTGAACACAAGCCGCCAGCGACCTTCCTCGTTGAACCAGGCGTGCGCATGAGGCGCAGTGAATCCAGAACATCGAAGCGCCGCTCCGTGTAGTAGTCTCCGGCGTCTTCAGCGTTTCCGAGTCAATGAGTTCGATTCCATGACCCCAACTGCCGATGAGCCGTCCAGGTCCGGCGCTCATCCCGAAACCAACGTCCGCAACAGGGAAGGACTGCGCGCCAGCGTCCTGATCGGGCTGTGCTGTCTGCTGGTGTACAACGCCAATCTGCGTGCGATCAGCGCCGGCGACACGTATCCGGCGCGCTACCTGCCGTTTGCGATCCTGCACGACCACACCATCTTTTTCGATCCGATTCTGAAGGTCGCTGCTCAGGGGCGAGGCGAGGCGGCGTTCTGGCTGGTGCAACGCCCCGGCCGCCCTACCTTCTCGGTGTATCCCATCGTGGTGCCGGTGCTCCTCGCGCCGCTCTACATCCCCGCGGTGGCGTACCTGCATCTGCGAGGGTGGACGGATGCGCGGCTGGACCGCACGGCAAGAGTCATGGAGAAATTCTGCGCGTCGTTCATCGCGGCGCTCTCCGCGTCGCTGCTCTTCCTGGTGCTGCGGCGGCGGACGAACACCTCGATCGCATTGCTGCTCACACTGGCCTACGCCTTCGGCACCACTACCTGGGTCATCGGAAGCCAGGCGTTGTGGCAGCACGGGATGGCAGAGCTCCTGGTGATCGGGGCGCTGCTTTTTCTTACTGCGCCCTGCACCACTCCTCGCACGCTTGCGGTGGCATTGCTGCTCGGGCTCATCGCCGGCAACCGGCCGCCGGATCTCATCCTCGCGGCTGCGCTGGGGCTGTATGGACTCTCCTGGGCAGGCCGGCGGCGGGCGGCGCTTCTCATCGCGGGAGCGGCCATGCCGATGGCGGTCGTGATGCTCTACAACGTCAGCGTGTCGGGAAATGCCGCCGGCGGTTATGGGCTGCTCGGCCACGCCCAATTCTTCGCGCATCCGTTGCTGGAAGGCATCGGCGGAGTGCTGGTCAGCCCAACCCGGGGACTGCTCGTCTTTTCGCCGTTTCTGATTTTTCTGATTCTGGTGTGGCGATATCGCCCGCTCGATCGCAACGAACGGAATCTCACCCTGGCCATGGGCGTCGCTGTCGTCCTCCAGATTCTGCTCTACGCGAAGGCCGACTGGCGGGGCGGCCTTTCCTGGGGGCCGCGCTACATGACCGATCTCCTGCCGTTCCTGGTCTGGATGCTCGTACCGGTGGCCGCTGCGCTGCGCGGCATCGGACGAGTGACCTTTCTGATTGCCGTCGGTGTATCGATCGCCACCGAAGCCATCGGCGCCTTCGCGTATACCGGCTCGATCGACGACCCGATCTACGCCGCTGATCACGGTTGGGAAAAGCACGACTTGCGCGCCGCGTGGCTCTGGCGGAACACGCCCATCTTCACGTCTTTGCGCCATGGCTTTGCGCCCGCGGACCTGGCGATCGCCGCTCGCGGGAGCTTCGATGCGATCGAGAGCGGCGGGCGCGCGACCTCCACCATCGCCGCGGGTGAGAAGGCGTTCGCAACGGGCTGGGCGCTGGCGGGCGACGCCACGCCCGCACTCGTGGTGGTCATGATCGACAGCCGGCAAAGCGTCACCTCCGCTACGTTCTTCGATCGCGCCGACGTCCGTGGCACGATGCACGTGGCCAGTCCCGCCGGCTGGCGCGTTCCGCTCGACACGGCCGCACTCGCTCCCGGAGAGCACCATCTGACCTTGTTCGTGTGCGCCTCTGAAAAGGGAGAAGGACAGTACATCGAAGAACGCACGCTCACCGTGACGACCGCCTCCGCGGGCGCGAAGCGGCCAAACCTCGATGCCGATTTCCAGTTCGCCGTCGCGCAGCTTCGCGCACATCAGCAGCCGCCCGGCTACTGGCTCACCGCGTTCACCAGTGAGCCTCGGTTTCAAGAGCCGCATTCGGAGATGAACACGTTTCTGACGGCGCTGCTCGTCGATCTGCTCGACCCTCTCGCGGCCAAGACTGGTCTCAACGACAGCGTGCAGCGCGCCCGCCGTCACCTCACCAGCCAGATCGAGTCGAATGGCCTGGTCCGTTACCACGGGCTGCCCGACGCTCCCGGAATTGGAACCCTCGGCTGCATCATCACGCCCGACACGGACGACACCGCGCTGGTCTGGCGCATCGCTCCCGCTTCCGATCGCAGCCGGCTGACGGCTGCCCTTGCCACGATCGAGCGATATCGCTCGCGCGAAGGTCTCTACCGCTCATGGCTTGCGCCGCGGGAAAATTACCAGTGTCTCGATCCGGGCAGCGATCCGAACCCGACCGACGTCGCCATCCAGATGCACCTGATCCTGTTGCTGTCCCAGGTCCGTCCGCCAGCCGGCGGTGCGCTTTGCAACGCGCTTCGTCCGCTCATCGATGACGATCGGGTGTGGGTCTACTACCGGAAAACGCCGCTGATCCCAATCCTGCGCCTTCCCGATCTTCATCACGCCGGCTGCGAGTTGACGCTGCCGGAATCGCGGATGCGAACAGACAATCCGGATCAGCAGATCTGGATATCGGCCGCACGGCTGCTGACAAGCTCACATCCCGAGGCGCTGCAGATCCGCGCCCTGCTGCTCGATCTCGCCCGCAACGACTTTGCTTTCATCCGAACGAAGCCGCCTCTCCTTTACCATAACGACCTTACCGCGGCGGTCTCGCGATACTACTGGTCCGAGGATGTCGGTTACGCGCTTTGGCTAAGACTCTATGACGAATATGAACATCCCCGGAATGCCCCTTCCCACGGCTAAAACTTCTGCGCTTCGCTACTTTTCCTGCCTGCGCCCGCAAGACGTGCTCGTTCTCCAGGGCTCGCCTCTTCTCGGCGCGGCCTTCGCGCTAGAGCACGTCGGGACACACGATCTGAATCGGCTCGTGATCCTGATGCTCGCCAACGTCCTGCTGGTCACGCACATCTTCATGCTCAACGACTGGTCGGGACTGACCATCGATCTCGCCGATCCGAACAAAGCGGCCCGCGTGTTCACGGCCAGAGGTGTCGGACGCAACGAGATGGCCAGCCTGACGGCGGCGCTGCTCGTTCTGAGCCTTCTCCTCTTCCAGCACCTTGGCCCGTGGTCCTTCGGTCTGGCGACGGCGATTGCCATCCTGAGCGCGCTCTACTCCCTCCCCCATTTCAACTGGAAGGGCAAGCCGCTGCTCAATTCGATCGCCCATCTTGCCGGCGGTACGCTGCACTTCCTTCTCGGCTACTCCCTCGGACATGTCATCGATCGCCGAGGCCTCGCCATCGCTACATTTTTCGCGCTGATCTTCGTCGCCGGCCACCTGACGCAGGAGATCCGCGATCATCAAAGTGACGCCGCCAACGGCGTAAGAACCAACGCGGTCATCTTCGGCCCGCGTCGCACGTTCGCGGCGAGCGTTCTCCTTTTCACGCTGGCCCAGATCATCCTCGTGGCGTTGGCGTTCGACGAGATTCTCCCGCGCCCGCTCGCGATGCTTGCGGCGCTCTTTCCCATTCAACTTTTCTGGTCGATCAGGACTCTGCGGTCGGGGCTCACGTTCGCGAGCGTCAGCCGTCTGCAGACACGGTATCGCGTTCTGTACGCCGTGATTGGCGTAGCCATGGTTGCTGCGCTGCGCATCGCTCGCTAACGCAACGTTCTCGATCAGGCAGGGCTGCTCGCGAGCGACGCGTCGTGGAATCCTTCGGGAACATCAATGACGATGCTGCCCTCGCCGCCGGCGCGGATCGCTCCCTCGCGGGCGTCCGGCGTGAGGCACTTTTTCGTGCGCTGTTCGCAGAGCAGTGCCTGCAACTGCGGACGCACGTCTTTCGCCTCCTGCGTCTCGAACTCGGGCGCGGTGAGATTGAACTGCTCGATCGGATCGGCGGTGAGGTTGTACTGCTCGTACTGCGGCGGAACATCCTTCGGCGGGACCATGGCGAGCAGATTCGGATTGGTGATCAGTCCCGCGTACGGCGTGTCGTACTGCTGCGTGTAGATCGAGTACTTCCACAGCGTCTCGCCGAGCTGGACGACGATGCTCTCGACCTGATTCGGCGTCGTGACCGATTGCCACTGCCGGTTACCGACGACCTGGCTGAGTCCCTGGCTCACGTCGTCATACGTCATGAAAAACACCGGGTCGTTCGGGACCGTGCTCGTCCCGCGCACCACGCCGGAAAGATCGCGGCCGACCAGCGGGCGCGTTTCGGTGTGCGACAGCGCGAGCTCCTTCGCTGCCTTGTCGACGTCCACGCCAGCGAGTCCGAGGAGCGTGGGGAGAAGATCGGCGTGGGAGATGAGACCCGACTCGCTGCGCGGCGTGTTGCCGAAGAGCGGGCTGGTGATGATCAGAGGAACGTGGATCGTCTCCTCGTAGGCGTTGTACCACTTCTGATGCATGCCGCCGTGCGCACCGAGCATGTCGCCGTGATCGGTCGTGAAAACGACGATCGTGTTCTCGTGGAAGCGCGAGCTCTCGAGGCGCCGGTACACCTTCCTGATGTACTTCTCGACGTTGATCTGCAGAAAGTAATAGAAACGCCGATAGAGCTCGACCGTCGGCTGCGGAAGGAACATCTGCGGATAGGTCGCGACGTAGCTGGCCTGTGCGGTCGGCTTCGTCGAGAGGTCTTCGTTCGCGGTAGGAGGCGGCGGGATCGGCGGCACTTCCTCGGGCGTCGGATAGGGCAGGTCGAATCCACGCTGCGCCGACCAGAGGACGCCGAAGAACACGATGTCGTGCGGATTGACGAACGAGTTGACGAGCAGCCATGGCTGATCGTCGTTGCCGGCTTCGAGCTCGTCGAGCAGGTCCAGCGCCTGATGTTTGTAGCCCGGATCGCGGATCCAGCCGGAGTTGGCCTTCGACGCGCCGTGCGGCTCCGGTCCGATCCAGCCGCTGAAGCCAAAGTCGTTCAGGCGATCGGCGGCTTTGTAGAAGTCGACGTTCTCGAGGATCGGTGTGCCGTTGTCCCTGGTCGACATCAGCGACTCGTGCGTGCCGGGGATCTCGATGTCGGCGTGCGAGATGTGCCACTTGCCCTTGTAATACGTGCGATAGCCGGCGGCGCGGAACCAGTCGCCCATGGTCGGGACGGTGTTCGGATCGAGCCACGACATCCCCGGATCCCACGCCGTCTTCCCCATGCCGTCCGTCTGCGAGACGCCATGCAGCGTCGGGTACTGTCCCGTAAAAATGGACGTGCGGCTCGGTGCGCACGCGCTCGATTGCACGTAATGACGGTGGAACTCGATCCCCCGCTCGCGGAACAACCGCTGGGCGACGAGGTTCTCCGCCATCCACGCTCTGAGCTCCGGCCCGTCGTAGACCGTCGGGTACCGCAGCTCATCAACCATGAAGAGAAGGATGTTCGGTGCTTTCGGCATACCGGAGGAGTGTCGCCAAAAGACAGAATCCCTACCTCGGGTTGCTGCAATCCTGCGTGGTCACCGGGCTCGCGCGCGACGCACATCGATCGAGTACGTCGCGACCAGCTCCCGGGCATCGCCGCGCAGGCCGTACGCCACTACCTCGTAGGTTCCGTCCGGCAGGATGCGCGAGGGAATCTCGACATAGAAGCTGCGCGTGGACTTCGGGCGCAGCGGCTCGCTGGTCCAGATCACCTTCTGCGAATCGTTATTGACCAGTTCGAGGCGATACAAGTCATAGTCGATCGATCCGACCAGTGCCACGACGATAAAGACCGAATCACCGGAGGGCGTGATCGGCGCCTGCGCCTGCCCGGGGAGGCCGCGGCTGCCGCCGGGCGTGAGCTCCGCGGCAGGCTCGGGCAGAACGCGCGGAACCAGCCGCTCCATCTGCACGTGCCATAACACTGCGCCAAGGCCGATGGCCACGGTTGCCGCGATGGCTGTGAGTGAACGCCAGAAGTACAGCACGCGCCCGCCGGAGGTGGTGACGTTTGCGGAGTGGAATGCCTTCCACTGCCGGTCGATGACCTCATCGGGGAGATCGG
>JBAVBF010000061.1:0-4288 GCA_049586115.1 Thermoanaerobaculia bacterium
GAACCGATCACCGTAGCCCACGCGTGAACGCGTGGGCTACGGTTCGTGCGTCGGCTACGCCGACGTTATCCCACCGTCACTGGTTCCAGGTCTTGTTCGACCGTCTCCGTTTTCTTTGCGCGCATCCGTTCCTGGAGATCGTCGAAGAGCGAGTACGCGACCGGCGTTGCGAGCAGCGTGAGCAGCAGCGCCAGACTCTGGCCGCCGATGATCACCGACCCGATCGCTCGATTCGTTGCGGCGCCGGTTCCGCTCGATGCGACCAGCGGGAGCATGCCGGCGACGAAGGCCAGCGTCGTCATCAGGATCGGGCGCAGGCGGTCGCGGTTGGCTTCGCGGATCGCTTGGGCGCGCGGCAGGCCGTGCGCGCGCAGGCCGTTCGTATGGTCAACCTGCAGGATGCCGTTCTTCTTCACGATGCCGAAGAGAACGAGGATCCCGAGCATCGAGAAGATGTTCAGCGACTGATTCAGCACCAGGATCGAGAAGAGCGCGAACGGCACGGTCAGCGGCAGCGCGAGCAGGATCGTCACGGGGTGAACCCAGCTCTCGAACTGCGCGGCGAGGATCAGGTACATGAAGATGATCGACAGCAGGAAGGCGAACATGAAGTTCGTGAAGGCGCGCCCCTGCTCGCGGGAGCGGCCGGTGAAACCGGACGAGTACTCGGGCGGCATGTTCAGCTTCTTCGTCTCGGCCAGCAGATTGTCCATGACCGTTTGCGCGGAGTGGCCGGGCGCCATGTTCGCGGTGAGCATGACCTGACGCTGGCGCTGGATTCGATTGACGGATGACGGGCCGGCGCCGGGCGCCATCGTCACGACGTCGCGAAGCTGTACGACGCGCGCGCCGACGGACGGGACCTGTGCTTGGGAAATCCCCTGCGGGTCTTTGCGGTACTCATGCTCGGCGCGCACGTGGACTTCGTACTGCTCGCCGCCTTCGTAATAGTCGGTGATCTTCAAGCCGCCGACCAGCACGTTCAGCGTCGAGGCGATGTCTTGCACGCGGACGCCCATGTCCGAGGCCTTGTCGCGATCGATGCGGACTCCGAGCTCCGGTTTGCCGGTGATGAGATTCGTATCGGGATCGATCACGCCGAGGTTCTTCATCCCCTTCAGATCGGCGAGGAGCGTGTCGGAGTACTTCGAGAGCACGTTGAGATCGGGTCCGCCGATCCAGTACATGATTTCCGCGTTCACGCCGCCGCCGAAGGCGTTGACGGGACCGACGGATGTGCGCAGATTCAGACGCTGGTACTGCGGCATGACGTGATCGCGCACGTCGGCCATGACTGCAAATTGATCGCGCTTCCGTTTATCGACCGGCACGAGCTTGACGTAAACCGTGCCGAGGTTTTGCGTGACCTGCGGATCGTCGCCGATGGTGACGACGGTCGTCTCGACCTCGGGCAGTTTGCGGACGCGGGCGGCGATCGACTCCATGATCGTCTCCGTCGTCTGCAGGCTCGCTCCTTCCGGAGCGCGGGCCTGCACCTGGAACTGCGATTCATCGTCCGAGGGAAGGAAGTTCTTGTTGACGGCAATGCCGAGAGGAACGATCGAAACAAGCGCGATGAGCATCGCCAGAACAATCACCCAGCGATGCGCCATCGACCAGTCGAGCATCGACAGATAAACGCCTTCGATCTTCGCGTAGAAGCCGTGCTCGCGCGTGGACGCTTCGTGCGAAAGATCTTCGCGGCGCAGCCAGCGCGCCGACATCATCGGCGTCAGCGTGAAGGAGACGAGCAGCGACACGGCGATGGCGATGGCCATCGTCACGCCGAACGAGTGCATGAATCGTCCGACGATGCCGGCCATGAACGCGACCGGCAGGAAGACGGCGATCAGCGAAAGCGACGTGGCCAGAACGGCCATACCGACTTCGCGGGTGCCCTCGACCGCAGCCTCGGCCGGCGCCATCTTTTTCTCTTCCATGAAGCGGAAGATGTTTTCGAGCACGACGACCGCGTCATCGATGACGATGCCGACGGCCAGCGTCAGCGCGAGCAGCGTGATGACGTTGAGCGTGAAGTCTTCGTAGCGCATCGCCGCAAACGTGGCGATGATCGAGCTCGGGATGGCGATGGCGGCGATGATCGTCGGACGCGAACGGCGGAAGAAGTAGAGCAGCATGCCGAACGCGACGAGCGCGCCGGCCAGCCGGACCGGGTTGATGGTCAGCACGATTCCCTTCGGCACGAATGCGGCGATCGCGAACGCGACCACGCCCGCGCCGATGCGAAAGGCGAAGGGAAGCTGTTTCCTCGACGCCAGCCAACTGCCCAGCACGAACAAGGCGAGGAACGCCAGCAGCGAGACGTGCAGCATCGGCGCGCGCGCGGCGATGTCTTTCACGCCGAAGAGCAGCGTGTACGTGGCCAGCGTCGAGACCAGCATGATCAGCGCCTGCGGCAGTTTCGGCGACGAGAGGAAGAACCAGACGATCAGAGCGGCGAAGAGCGAGCCGAGGATCAGATGCTCTTTCACGGCGTCGACGGCGGCCACGATGTAGTCGGACTGGTCGCGGACGACCTCCATGTTCCAACCCTTCGGCAAGTCGGTGCGCACCTGTCCGAGCTGCTCCTTGAGCCGCTCGATGACTTCGACGGTGTTCGTGCCGGACTGCTTGCGGATGTTCATGACCACCGCCGGGCGGCCGTTGACCGTGGCGATCGACTCGGGCTCCGCGACGCTGTCTTCGATATGCGCGACATCGCCGACTTTCACGACGTAGCCGTTCGAAGTGGACAGCGGGATGTTGGCGAAATCCTGCGGCGACTGCACGCGGCCGTAGGTGCGCAGTGTGAGATCGCGCAGTCCCTGTTCGACTTTGCCGCCGGGAATCTGCACGTTCTGCGACTGCAATGCGGCGACGAGCTGCGCGGTCGTCAGTCCGACCGCGGAGAGCTTGGCGGAATCGACGACGACGTTGATCTGGCGCGGACGTCCGCCGACGATCAGCACCTGCCCGACGCCGTCGATCGACTCGAGCCGGCGCCGCAGTTTCTTGTCGGCGAATTCGGTGATGTCGCGGATCGGCGCCGGGCCGGAGAGCGCGATGCCGAGGACCGGAACGGCGTCGGGATCGATCTTCTGGATGATCGGAGGATCGGCGTCCTTCGGGAGGTCGCGCAGGATCGTGTTGACCTTGTCGCGCACTTCCTGCGCGGCGACGTCGATGTCCTTCTCCAGCACGAAGCTGACGATGACCTGCGACGTTCCCTCGGACGAGATCGACTGCAACTGGTCGATGCCGCTGATCGTGTTGACCGCTTCCTCGACCTTGTCGGTGATGTCGGTCTCGATCTCTTCCGGCGCCGCGCCGACGAGGCGCGTGGTGATCGTGATGGTCGGGATGTCGACCTTCGGGAATCGATCGACGCCGAGTTGCTGATACGCGAACCAGCCGACGACGACCAGCGAGAGAACGATGACCGTCGCGAAGATCGGACGGCGGACGCAGAGTGCGGCGAGCTTATGCATGTGATTTTCTCCGGTTCTCTACTGACCCATCTCCACGCGGGCGAACATACCCGGCTTCAACTTGCCGTCGCGGTTGGGGAACTCGGTTTCGACGGTGAAGGATCGCGTGGCCGGATCGACGACACCGCCGACGACTGCGACCTTGCCCTGGAAAACATCGCCGGCGTAGGCGTCGACGGTCGCCTTCACATTCTGTCCCTGACGAACGTGCGAGATCTCTTTTTCCGGAACGCGGAAGCGAAGTTTGAGCGGCGTCGTCTGCACGACCACCAGCGCGACCGTGGCGTCGCCGAGGCGCTGGCCGACGTCGGTGCGCTTCTCGGCGACCACGCCGTCGATCGGAGAACGAAGCGTCGAATCGGACATCTGCTGGCGGAAAATGTTCGCCTGCGCCTGCGCCGATTCCTTCGCCGCGCGGGCCTGATCGAACATCGCCTGCGAACGGTCATACGTCGCCTGCGGGATCGACTCTTTCGCGATCAATTCTTTCTTGCGATTGAGATCGCGCTGCGCATCCTGCTCCGCCGATACGGCGCGCGCGATGTCCGCCTGCGCTTTTTCCAGGTTCAGCCGCGGATAGTCGGTCTCGAGCTCGAGCAGCGCCTGGCCGCGGCTGATGCGCGAGCCTTCATCGACATACATCTTCGCCACGCGCCCGGGAACGCGGACCGCGAGCTCGGAGCGAACGGGCGAGATGAACTCGCCGGTAGCGACGATGGTCCCGCCCGATTCGCTGGCCACGGCGGCAGCCTCGGTGGTCGTCGCCGGCGCGGAGGTCGCGGTTGCGGCGGCGGCAACGT
>JBAVBF010000062.1:0-14645 GCA_049586115.1 Thermoanaerobaculia bacterium
GGCCGGAGCAGCTGATCGTCTATGGCGGCATCGGCAAGGCGGCGCGGAATTGGGAATGCTTCGATGCGATCGTGGCGACGCTGCGGCGGTTGAAGAATGACGAGACACTGCTCGTGCAGTCGGGCAAGCCGGTCGGGATTTTTCGCACGCACGAAAACGCGCCGCGCGTGCTGATCGCGAACTCGAACCTCGTTCCGCATTGGGCGACGTGGGACGAGTTCCGGCGCCTCGATTCGCTCGGGCTCACGATGTACGGGCAGATGACGGCCGGCTCGTGGATCTACATCGGGACGCAGGGCATCCTGCAGGGAACGTTCGAGTGCTTCGCGTCGGTGGCGAAAACGCGGTTCGGCAATTCGCTCCGAGGAAAGCTGGTGGTGACGGCCGGGCTAGGCGGGATGGGCGGCGCGCAGCCGCTCGCGGCGACGATGAACGAGGCGACGGCGTTGATCGCGGAAGTCGATCCGTCGCGCATCCAGCGGCGGCTCGACAAACGCTACCTCGATGAATCCGCGCCGTCGCTCGACGCGGCGATCAAACGGGCGCTGGAAGCGCGCGACCGAGGGGAAGCGGTGTCGATCGGCGTGGTCGCGAATGCGGTGGAACTGCTCGAAGCGCTCATCGACCGCAACATCGTTCCCGACCTCCTCACTGACCAGACCTCGGCACACGACGAACTGCAGGGCTACGTGCCGGCAGGCCTGTCCTACGACGCGGCGCTCGCCATGCGCGAAAGCAGTCCGGACGCGTACATCGAGCTGTCCTACGACACGATGGCGCGCCACATGCGCGCGATGCTGGAGCTGCAGCGCCGCGGCGCGATCACGTTCGACTACGGCAACAATCTGCGCGGCCAGGCGCTGAAGGCGGGCGTCGCGGACGCGTTCGAAGTCGGCGGCTTCGTGCCGCTGTTCATCCGGCCCTTGTTCTGCGAAGGACGCGGGCCGTTCCGCTGGGCGGCACTTTCCGGCGATCCGAATGACCTGTTCGTTACTGATGAAGCGATCCTCGAGCTCTTCCCGCACGATGCCGCGCTGCATCGCTGGATTCGCATGGCCCAGAAGCGCGTCGAGTTTCAGGGATTGCCCGCCCGGATCTGCTGGCTCGGCTACGGCGAGCGCGACAAGGCAGGGCTGCTATTCAACGAGCTCGTTCGCAGCGGCAAAGTCAGCGCACCGATCGTGATCGGACGCGATCACCTCGACGCGGGCAGCGTCGCCTCCCCGAATCGTGAGACCGAGGGGATGAAGGACGGCTCCGACGCGATCGCCGACTGGCCGATCCTCAACGCGTTGCTCAACACAGCTGCCGGCGCGACGTGGGTCTCGTATCACCACGGCGGCGGCGTCGGCATCGGCTATTCGCTGCACTCGGGGATGGTGGTCGTCGCGGATGGGACTGACTCCGCGGCCGAACGGCTGCAACGCGTGCTCACCACCGACCCCGGCACCGGCGTGATGCGTCACGCCGATGCGGGGTATGAGATTGCGATCGAGGCGGCGAAAGAGCGGGGAGTCGATATCCCGATGATGTGACGCGACGTTACTGCCGCTGTTTCATGCGTGCTTCGCGTTCTTCCTGGATCTTTTTCCACTCGCCTTTCTGCGCGTCGTTGAACGTCGCGGCGATTTTCTCTTCGTGGACGGTGCGGATCTTCATCATCTCGGCGCGCTGCGTGTCGAACTTCGGCTTGATCGCGTCCATTTTGGCCGTGTCGTTGGCCTGACGCGCATCGCGGTACTCGCCCATCGTCTTCTGGTACGACTCGAGGAACTCGTGATGCTCCTTCTGGAACTTGGCGTCGAGCTCGTCGATCGTTTTCTTCTGCGCGTCAGTCAGGTTGAGCTGCGCGCCGTAACGCTCGGTGAAGGTCTGATTGGCTCTGCCCCGATCCTGTCCGAGTGCCGAAAACGCGAAGATGAAACAGGCGGCTGCAGCCAGGCACAACAGTCGATTCTTTTTCATGTGTAGTTCTCCTCCGTGCCGATACGCACGAAGGAAGCGAACGTTGAATTACCGTTTTCCGGTCACCAGTTCATCCGCGCCGCTCATCTTGATCTTGATCAGCTTGTCCACCGGTACGGCTTTGTAGCCGCTCGACTCCATCTTGCGGATGAAGTCGGGCGTCACGCCGAAGATGCGCATTTCGATCAGCTGGTGGGGCGTCAGGTTTGTGTAGCCCATCGCGCGGAGGTCCTGGATGTTCTGGGGCGTCACGCCGTGGATGCCGAAGTCGCTCAGTTCCTTCGCTGTCAACGTGAAGCCGAGGCGTTTGTAGGCGTCGATTTTTTCGCGGGTGATATTGCCGACGCGGAGGTTCTCGGTTTCCTGCGGCGTGAGATTGCCGAGGCCGGCGGCGCGCAGTTCGCGGACGTAGGTTGGCGTCACGCCGAGAATGGCCAGGTTGGCGAGCTTGTGGGCGGAGATGTCGGTGTAGCCGAGCTCGCGCATGCCGGTCACGTACGACGCGTCGACGTTGCCGACGCGGAGATTGACCAGTTCGCGCAGCGTCAGGTTCGTGAAGCCGAGGCGGTTGAACTCCTTGATGGCGGGAGCGTTGATGTGGAAGATCGCTACTTCCTCGATCTCCTTCTGCGTCGGCTGGTAGCCGAGGGCGCGAAGATCGCGGACCGTCTGCGGCGCGAAGTCGGTCGTGGCGAAGACGATCAGATCATCATCCTTGAAATCGGTGTAGCCGAGCGTGGCCATCTCGCGCACGAACGGCTCGCTGGGGGCGAACTTGAAATTGCCGGCGCCGTTGCCGTCCGCGAAGCGCCCTTCGAAACTCATCGTCCCTGCGGGGCGCGTCATCGTGAATTGCACGTTCGCGGCGGTCGACTTGATGTCGCTGATGGAGAGGCCGGTGAGCGACGCCAGCGACAGCTCGAAGCCCATCGTGTTGTTCCAGTTGTTGTGGTGATTGCTGCCGCGCGATTCGTGGTGGCCGCGGAAAATCGTCATCTGCAACGTGGTGCCGTCGGTGTTGAGTTCGGCCGTCCAGACGCCGTTGTGCGAGTCGGTGGCGGCGTAGACGCTGAAGCAGATGGCGGCGGCGAGGAGGATCAGGATCGCTGTTTTCATGGGGAGTTCTCCTTCGTGAGCGCATCATGTACGAAACAAGTCGTAGATGTCAACGAAGAACTTCGTAGATAGTTTCAGCGATTGTCGCCGGGCGCGACTTTAGCAATACGGTCACATCAATCTCAGTTATCGTGGCTCCGCACTTGGAGGTGCCGTCATCAGCGAAACAGTGAAGCAGCAAAAGAAAGACTGGGTGAACATCGCGTTCCTCTCTCTCACGCCCATCATCGGAATCGTCGGAACGGCCGCATGGACGTGGACGCACGGCTTCCACCTCTGGATGCCGATCCTGATGATGGTGATGTATGCGCTGGTCGGTTTCTCGATCTGCGCCGGCTACCACCGCTTCTTCTCGCACAAGACGTACGAAGCGTCACCGATCCTTCAGGTGCTGTTCGCATTCTTCGGCGCGATGGCGGCGGAGAACTCCATCCTCTGGTGGTCATCAAGCCATCGCGTGCATCACAAGTACATCGACAAGGAGTGGGATCCGTACAACATCCAGCGCGGATTCTGGTGGGCGCACATCTTCTGGATTTTCAACAAGAATGAACAGTTCGACGATACGTTTTCGAACTCTCCCGACCTGCTGAAAAACCCGATCGTGATGTGGCAGAACAAGTGGCACAAGATGATCCTCATCGGGGCCGGCTTCGGCATCCCGACGCTGATCGGCGCCGCGTTCGGCGATCCGATCGCGGGTCTGCTCTGGGGCGGCTTCCTGCGCATCGTGGTCATTCACCACACCACGTTCTTCGTCAACTCGCTCGCGCACACGCTCGGCAAGCCGCTGTTCAACGCCGAGGTTTCGGCGCGCGACAACTGGTTCGTGGCGATGCTGACGCTGGGCGAGGGCTATCACAGCTTTCACCACCGCTTCCCGACCGACTTCCGCAACGGCATTCGGTGGTATCAGTGGGATCCCTCGAAGTGGCTGATCACCTCGTTCAAAGCGGTGGGGCTGGCCACAGACCTTCGCACCGCGCCGCTGCCACAGATCGAGCAGGCTCGCATGCAGGCGGCGCTGAAACTGGTCAAATCGCAGATCGACTCGACGCCGGGCACCATCGGCGACGAGATCCGCGGCCGCGTTCACGTGGCGATGGAGCATCTCGAGACTGCGCTCAAACTGTGGCGCCAGCACGCCGAGGAAAAAGCCGAGGGCTTGTCGAAATCGTGGCGGGAAACGCGACGCCGTTCGCGCCAGCACGTGCAGCAGTCGCGCCGTCAGTGGAAGTTGGCAGTGCGGACTCTTCGCCGCGTTCCGCAGGCGGCGTAGCGCGCCAAGGGATGCGGTTCACGCGGAGCTCGCGGAGAGGCGGAGAGAAACGGAGCTCCGTCTCTCCGCGAACCCCGCGTGAAACCGTTCTCTGAAAAGGTAGAATCGCCGTCAGGTCCCCTCTCACATGACGGTGATGCGCGAGCAACTCGGGCAGTATCAGATTCTCGCGCCGCTCGGCGCGGGCGGGATGGGCGAGGTCTACGTCGCCCGCGACCCGTCCCTCGGCCGCAAAGTGGCAATTAAGCTCCTGCCGGTCCGCCTCTCCGGCGACAAGGAGACGCTGGCCCGCTTCACGCGCGAAGCCCGCTCGGCCTCGGCGCTCAATCACCCGAACATCGTGACGATTCACGAAGTAGGGATGGATCACGGCTCCGGCTCACCGTACATCGTCATGGAGTACATCGACGGCCGCGATTTGCGCAGCCTGCTCAGCAATGGGCCGCTGCCGAATCGCAAGACCCTCGACATCGCCGCACAGATCGCCGACGGCCTGGCCGCCGCGCACGAGCAGGGCATCGTCCATCGCGATCTCAAACCCGAGAACGTGATGGTGACCAAAGACGGCTACGTGAAAGTGCTGGACTTCGGCCTGGCCAAGATCATCCGTCCCGCGGGCGAGGATGAAGACACCGCGCAACTCGACATGCCGGGCACGAACCCCGGCACGATCCTCGGCACAGTCGGCTACATGTCGCCGGAGCAGGCTACCGGCAAGCCGCTCGACTTCCGCTCCGACCAGTTTGCGTTCGGCGCGATCCTCTACGAGCTCGCCACGGGCAAGCCGGCCTTCGAAGCCGACAACGCCATCGACACGCTCTCGGCGATCCTGCACGAGGAGCCGCCGCCGATCACGAAGTTCAACGGTCAGGCGCCACAGCCGTTCTGCTGGATCGTCGGACGCCTGCTTTCGAAAGACGTCAACGAGCGCTACTCGTCGAGCCGCGATCTCGCGCGCGACCTCCGAAACATCCGCGACCGCTTCGCGACGATGACTACCGCCGCCGACATCCCGCGTCCGCCGAAGGTGTCGCGCCAGACGATCACGATCGCCGCGAGCGTGCTGGCGGCGCTGCTGCTCGTAGGAGGCGTCGCGGTCATTGCGCGGCACGGAGCTACCGCGGCGCCGGCTGAGTCGCAAACCGCACCGGCGAAAAAATATCTGGCGGTCATGCCGTTCCGCGATCTGACCAACGAACCGAACGGCCAGCTCGTCGTCGATGGACTCGCCGAAACGTTGTCCGCCCGTCTCGCACACTTCACCTCGGTGCAGGTGATGCGTCCCGCCGTTGCCGACGCCGCCGCCAACGCGGATCCAAAAAAAACAGGTCACGACCTCGGCGCGAACATCGTCCTCACCGGCTCGATGCAACGAGCCGGCGACCGCCTCCGCGTTGCGTACGAGGTTCTCGACGTCGAGAAAGGAACGTCGCGCCCCGGCGACCTGATCGAAGGTTCCGCCTCCGACCTCTTCACCATCCAGGACAAACTCGCCGACAGCATCGCCGCTTCGCTGCAACTCGGCGCGCCCGCCTTCCGCGCGTCCGTCCCCGACAGCAGCGTTTCCCAAACGCGCTACCTCGAAGCCCTCGGCCACCTCCGCCGCTACGACAAGGAGGCGTCGGTCGACAGCGCCATTCACATCCTCGAGGAACTCGCAGCGCAAAGTTCCTCGGCTTCGGTTCAGGCGGCCTTGGGAAGGGCGTATCTGGCGAAGTTCGAACTGACCCACGACACGAAATGGGAGCCGCTCGCATCCGTGGCGTGTCAGCACGCAATTCAGAACGATCCCCAGAATCCCGATACCCGAGTCACGCTCGGCGAACTGCGGCGTCTCACAGGCCACCTCGACGACGCGGCGCGCGAATACAAAGCGGCACTGGCGCAGCAACCAAACAATGCCGACGCAATCCTGGGGCTTGCGGAAACGTACAAAGCCGATGGGCAACTGCAGGAGGCGGAGACTTCTTACAAACGTTCCATTGAGTTGCAACCCAACTACTGGGCCGGCTACAACCGTCTTGGCGCCTTTTACTTCGCGCATGTTCGCTATGCGGAAGCGGCCGAGATGTTCTCGAAGGTGGTCCAGCTTCAACCCGACAATCAGCGCGGCTATAACAATCTCGGCGGCATGTACTTCCAGATGGGCCGCTACGACGAAGCGTTGCGCGTCTTCCTCGCGTCCATCGCAAAAGAGCCGACGGCTCAGGGTTATTCGAACGTCGGAACCGCGAACTATTTTCTTCGCCATTACTCGGACGCTGCCAACGCGTTCGAGCGGGCCACGCAGCTCGCGCCTACCAACTATCTGTATTGGTCAAACCTCGGCGACGCCTACCGTTGGATTCCAAACGCGACGGCTCAGGCAAATGTCTGTTATGACCGCGCCATTCAACTGGCCGACGGAGAGTTGAAAATGAATCCCACCAGCACGGCGGTGCGCGCCCGGCTGGCGGTCTGCCTCGCAAAACGCGGCAACACGAAGCGCGCGGACGGCGAGATCCGCACCGCGCTGGCGACCGATCCGAAGAATCCGACCTACATATACAAGGCCGCGATGATCGCCAACATTGAAGGCCGCTCCGAGGACGCTCTCAGGCTGCTCGGGAACGCCTTGTCGCATAGCTACGGCCGCGCGGAAGTCGAGCACGAACCTGAGTTCGACAAGCTTCGGTCCGACGGCAGGCTACAGAAAGTCGTGGAGCAAACCGCTACAATGCCCAGCGGGTCCGTAGTTCAACCAAAAACTGGGAGGTAGTCATGCCTGAAAAGAAGGTTACTGTCACTGTTTCGTCCGGCCAAATCTCCGTCGATCCGCCGAGCATTCAGGTCAAGAAGGCGCACGACAATGTGAAATGGGTCTGCGACACAAGCTCCTTCACGATCGATTTGCCCGGCTATCCCATCAACTACAAACAGGAAGGAAAGAAGTTCGTCGGCGTGTCCGACAACTTTCCGACCGTAGGCAAGATCAAGTACGACGTGTCCGCGCCGGGCGCCGAGACGCTCGATCCCGACATCGACGTCATTCCCTGATTTCTGTAGACAAAACGGCCTCGCCGCATTGCGCGGCGAGGCTCGTAATGCGTTATTTACCCAGCTTCTCGCCGAGGTCTTCCACCACTTCGCCTACCTTGCGGCGGGCTTTGCCGAAGCCGGCCTGGATGTCGCCGCCCGTGCGCTGGTCGGCCCCTTCGTTTTCGAGGATCGGGTCGCCGAGAGCGCGGCCGATGTTCTGTTTCACGGTGCCTGCTGCCTTGTCGACGTTGCCTTTGACTTCGTCGTCATTGATGCGCATGTTTGAGTCTCCTTCGTGGTTCAAATAACTCAAGAACCCTGCCAGGGAGCAGGGACGAGGGACGACCTTCCCCCACTTCCCTCGTCCCTGTTACTCCGTCTTGCGAACCGTCACATCGAACCGGTATTGATGGTCTTTGTAATAGAACGACACCAGCGACACGAACGTCTTGTCCAGCGGTTTGTTCTGCTTCGTCTCGAAGAGTGGATAGAGCGGCGTCGGGCGTGTGTAGTGCCAGGCCAGCTCGCCGTGTCCGATGGTCGGCTCAGTCGGATGCCGCTGAAAATTGCGGAGGCCGTCGTACGTCTTGTAGCAGATCAGTCCGCGAAAGACCGGGCCGCGCGCGCTGGGTGATGTGCCGAGGATCGGGAAGCCTTTCGGAGTGACGTGAGCGACGTACTCCGCGCCATCCGCGGTGGGGCCGCCGGTCACGGTAATCAGGCCCGCGTTGCGAAGATTGTCGAACGTGCGCAACGAGCGATCGTCGTACTCATCCTTCGGAAACCGCGGGTTCCACCACACCTTCTGCGGCACCTCGGCGTAGATCGGTTCGGCCGCGAAACGGTAGCTCTCGATGATCTGGTTCGCCTTCTCCGCCGTCAGCGGTTCCGCCTTCTGGCACGCAACCATCAGGAGCAGGACCGCGCATGCAACTTGACTCGTTCGACCGCGCATGTTGTTATCCCCCGGCTTTCCGCGCGACGCGCACGATACCGCGAGAATTGAATTGACCGACCGAATCCTCGACGCGCTGGCGCGCCTCTGCCTGCGACGCAACAAAGAGATCCTCATCGCGGCCCTCGTGCTCGCGGTGCTGGCCGTGCTTGGCGCCACGCGCATCACCTTCGATCCCGACCTGCTCAACCTCATTCCGCAGCAGAACAAGCAGGTCAACGAGTTCCGCAAAGTCCTCAAAGACCTCGGCACGATCGACTACCACATCGTGCTCATGGACATGCCCAAAGGGCGCGACGTCCATGACTACGACACGCTCATCGATGCCGTAGCCGAGGGGTATCGGAAAAATCCGCGGATCGAGGATGTCACGTACAAGATCCCCAACCCGCTCGACTTCATCGAGATCATCCTGCCGAAAGCGCTGCTCTTCCTGACGCCGGCGGAGCTCGACGAAGTCAGCGCCAAGCTCACGGACGAAGGCATTCGCGCCTCGGTGGCGCGCAACGCGGCCATGCTCCAGACGCCGCAGGGCACCGCGATGAAGCCGCTCGTTCAATACGATCCTTTCAACCTCGTCCCGATTTTCCTTCGCAAGTTTCAGTCCGCCGGCGGCGGCTTCAGCATCGACACCTCCAGCGGCTACTACATGTCGTCGGATCACAGCATGCTGCTGATCCTGACCAAGCCGCGGCGGCCGGCGCAGGACGTTCCGTTCGGCAAGAAGCTGCTGAATGAAGGAACGCTGATCGAGGCCGAAGCGCTGCGCGATTTTCAGAAGAGCGCGCCGCCGGGAACGCCGCTGCCGAAGATCTCGCACACCGGCGGATACGAAATCGCCGCCGGCGACGCCGACCTCATTCGTCAGGACGTCATCATCAACATCCTCGGCACGGTCTTCGGCGTGCTGGCACTCTTCCTCTACGCATTCCGCCGTCCCGCCTCGATCATCTACGCCGGCGCGCCGCTCGCGCTCGGATTGCTACTGACGTTCGGCATGGCCGGCGTCACGTACGGCAAGCTCTCGCAGGCCAGCGCAGGATTCGCCGCGCTCCTGGCGGGACTTGGCATCGACTTCATCACCGTTCTCTACGGCCGCTACGTCGACGAGCGCAATCGCGGCACGTCGATGCAGGAGTCCATTCGCACGATCATGCGCTCGACGATGCCGGGCGTGTTCGTGGCCGCGATCACCACTGCCGGAACGTTCTTCGCCTTCCTGGCCACCGACTTCCGCGGCATGACACAGCTCGGTTTCCTGACCGGCGTCGGCATCCTGCTGTTCCTGCTGTGCGTCATGTTCCTGCTGCCGGCGCTGATCGTTTTTTCCGAGCGCAAAGAATCGCGGCGCGCGCCGAAGCTGTACCTGAACTCTTTCGGCGCCGGAAAGCTGATCGACATCTCCATCGCCAAACCGCTCGTCACGATCGGCGTGTGGGCGGTCTTCATCGTCGCGTGCGGAATCATGGCCACGCGGGTCCGTTTCAGCGACAACATCCAGGACCTGCGCGCCAAAGGGAACCCAGGCGTCGTCAACCAGTCGCGCATCACCGCGAAGTTCGGCCAGTCGTTCGATTTCATGATGTACGTCTGCGAAGGAAAGACGCTGGAGGAGGCGCTGGAGAAAACGCGCGCCGCCTCGAAGGACCTCGACGCGCTCGTCGCCGACCACACCATCGCCTCGTACCAGTCGATCTCGACGTTCCTGCCGCCGGTCATCGATCAGGAAAAGATCATCGCCAGACTGCACGCCGGCGCCGCGAACGAATTCAACATCGCGCGTGTCGAGAAGACTTTTCGGGCCGCGCTCATCGAGAACGGGTTTCGTCCCGAGGTCTATGACGACTACCTGAAACTCTTCGCGCAGACGCTGCAGCCGTCGCAACCGATCACACTGCAGACCATCGGCAACGAAGACATCACCAAGCTCACCACGCGTTTCGTCAAGAACGTCGGTGGCGGCTGGATGTCGGTTATCAACGTCTATCCGACCGGCGGCAAGTGGCCGCGCGACGTTCCCGCGAAACTGATGGCCGTTCCTGACCGCCATCCCGGCGACGTCCTCACCGGCGTCAACCTCGTCAGCGGCACGCTGCGCCGCATTGTCAAGGCGGACGCGACGCGCTCCACGATCATCGGCTTCGTGGCCGTGCTCGTGCTGATGTTCATCAGCTTCCGCAATCTGAAACTGACGCTGCTCTCGTTCGTGCCGTTCGTGGCCGGCGCCGTCGGCATGCTTGGACTGATGGCGCTGTTCGGCCTCCAGTTCAACTTCATGAACATCTTCGTCGGCCTGATGATCATCGGCGTGGCTACCGACTACGCGATTTACATGCTGCAGCGGTATCAGGAAAACCCGGCCGCCTTCCGCGGAAGTGCACACGAAACGGGCAAAGCGATTCTCATGGCTTCGCTCACGGCCATCGTCGGCTACGGCGCATTCGCCTTCTCGCACTATCCGGGGCTGCGATCGATTGGGTATGCTTCCACCTTCGGCATCGGCCTGAGCGGACTGGCCGCGATCACGCTGCTGCCGGCAATTCTCGTGATGGGACGGCGAAACGATGAACGCTAGAGCGACTACGATTCCGAACACACTTCTGACCCGCATCGTCCGCGGCCGCGCCGCGTTCGATGTTCTTCTCGTCGTCTTCGCATCGGCAATCATCGCCCTCGCCGCACAGATCGCGATTCCGATTCCGGCCACCGTCGTGCCGCTGACGATGCAGCCGCTGGCAGTGCTGCTGGTCGGCGTCACGCTCGGCTCCACGCGCGGAGCCGCCGCCGCCGCGCTCTATCTCCTCGAAGGATTCAGCGGCATGCCTGTCTTCGCGCAAGGCCACGGCGGCGCGATCTGGCTGGCCGGACCGACCGCCGGCTACCTCTTCTCCTACCCGTTCGCCGCATTCGTGGCCGGCTGGTTCTCCGAGCGCGGCTGGGGCTCGACGATCGTCCGCGCCATCGCCGGCATGCTCGTCGCCCTCGGCATCATCTACCTCGGCGGCTGGTCCTGGCTCGCCGCCTTCATCGGCGCGAAAAACTCCTGGCTCGGCGGCGTCCGTCCGTTCATCGTCGCCGACATCGTCAAAGTCGCCGTGGGTGCGTCGCTGCTGCCGCAGTTGCAGCGGCTGATCTCGCGACTTTAGCCGATCGTCTGGCACCCTCCTCGCAGTACAAATAACCGTATCCAAGGAGGAGCTTGATGGTCGACAACATGAATCCCACCAACCAGTTTCACCCCTATCAGCGTGAAACGAGTGTGCCGGTCGCGGAACGTCCGGCGACCGGACTGAGCGCCATGCTGAACAAGGCCGGCATCGACCCGACCAGCGTCCGGTCGATCGGCGATCAGATGCGCAACCTCAACGTGAATCAAACCGTCGGAAAGGCGCGCTCCTGGGCGCAAGCCAATCCGGCGAAAGTCCTCGGCGGTCTCGCAGCCGTTGCCATCGGCCTCGGCCTGATGCGCGGACGCAGAGCCTAACGCCGTCACCGCGTAGCGCCGTCTCTCCGGCGGCGCTACTGCGAGTGAAACGTGTAGTCGATCATCACCCGCTGCCCGACGATCCTTCCCTGCACGCGCACCGACGACGTCACCGGCGATACGCCACTCGTCGTCGCTTCCGCATCGATGTTGAACGCCTGCCCGTTCACCTTGCATGTCGCTTTCATCGATCCCTGCTCATCATCGGCGTTGATCGTGTCGCCCGCGTTGCGCGTCACCATCGATGCCGCCGACAACTCCGCCGCGCTTTCGGCCAGCGTTGCCGCCACCACTTTCGAACGGAACCGTTGCGCCTCGCGGAGCGCGCGCGACGAATCGATCAGCATCAACTCCATCAGCGCGAAGTAGAGGATCGCGATGGTGATCGCCGCCACGAGCACGTAGCCGCGCTCACGCGTGCGGACGCGGGACGATGAGCTCATCGATCGCAAGTTTCTTCTCCTGATCCACCGCGCGAACGCGGATCGCATCCTGTCCCGACGGCATCGGCTCGGCCGTGGCCATGAACAGCGGCAGTCCGCGCGCCATCCACTCCGACGACAGCAGCGTGGCCTTGAACGCCTTGCGGTGCGCCTCGCCCGGCGTCGTGAAATCCCACACCACCGTCTCCGCCGTGCCGTCGTTGTTGATCGTGTAGACGATCAGCGTCAGCGGCGAACTGCTGTACGTTTCGAAGTTGTCCGGCCGCGCCGTGCTGTCATAAATGTCGCGCCGCATCCGCGCCAGCACGCTCCCAACCTCGGGATGCGCGAAAAAATTGATCGGCCACTTCTTCTCGTTGCGCCGCATCTCCGACGTCATCGTGACGATGATGAAGAGAAACACGCCGAAGAGCGCCAGCGTGATCGCGATCTCCAGCATCGTGTAGCCGCGCACGCGGCGCCGCGTCACCACAAGCCGCTCCCGCCCGTGTTCGCGCGCGCGATGCCGAGGTGCGCCTCGCGCCTGGCCCAGTGGATGGTGAGCGTGACGTTGCGAACGTCCGATCGCGGCGCATCGACTTTCACGTCGGTCGTGTACGGCGTCATCGGCGTGAGGATCGTCAGATCGGACTTGAACGTCTGGTTGTCCGGCTTGTCGAGCTGCGTGAACGGTTCCCGCCGCCAGTACTCCGCCTCATTCGACAGCGCCTGAAACGCGAGGATGGTCTCATTCGCCTCGCGCAGCCGCCGCGTCCTCTCCGCAAACATCGCGATCGTGGTCGTAATCACGATCGCCAGAATCGCCAGCGCGACGAGAGTCTCCACCAGCGAGAAGCCACGAGCGCGGCGCATCCGGCGATTCTACGCGCGACTGTCATCCTGAGCCGCCGAAGGACGGCCGGAGGACCTCCTGCCTGATAACCCGGGAGGGCGGCGGCATTCGAACAGGCCAAGCACGCGGGGTCCTTCGATCGTCCTTCGGCGACTCAGGATGACAGGGTGCTGCTAGACTCCACCACCCTCATGAAGCTCCGTTTTGCTCCCTCTCCGACCGGCTTTCTCCACGTCGGCGGCGCGCGTACCGCGATTTTCAATCTGCTCCATGCGCGCCGCTACGGCGGCACGATGCTGCTGCGCATCGAGGACACTGACGTCGAGCGTTCGCGCCAGCATCACGCGGAGCAGATCGTGGCCTCGCTGCGGTGGTTGGGCGTCGAGTGGGATGAAGGTCCGATTTATCAGAGCGATCGCCTCGATCGGTATCGCGAGCGCGCCGAGGAGTTGGTGGCGAGCGGAAAGGCGTATCGCTGCTACTGCACCGTCGAGGAGCTCGACGCAGAGCGCGCTGCCGCCGAGAGCGCCGGCAAGCAATGGCGCTACTCCGGCCGATGCCGGCACATCAACAACATTTCCGACGCGCCGCACGTGATCCGCTTCGCGGTTCCGCCGGGCACGATCGAGTTTCAGGACCTCATCCGCGGCGAGATGCAGTTCGAGGGCGATTTGATCGACGACTTCGTGCTGCTCCGCTCCGACGGCAATCCGACCTATCACCTCTCCGTCACCGTCGACGACATCGACATGGCCATCACGCACGTCGCTCGCGGCGACGACCATCTCTCGAACACGCCGAAGCATGTGTTGCTGTTCCGCGCGTTCGGCGCCGCGGTTCCGTCGTTCGCGCACTTGCCGCTGATCCTCGGCGGCGACAAGAAGCGCCTTTCGAAACGCACCGGCGCGACCTCGGCCGAGGAGTATCGCGAGATGGGCATCGTCCCCGAGGCGCTCTTCAACTTCCTCACGCTCCTCAGCTGGTCGCCCGGCGAAAACCGCGAAATCTTCACGCGCGACGAAGCCGCGCAATGGTTCGATCTCGGCGACGTCAACAAAGCGCCGGCGGTCTTCGACCCCGAGAAGCTGCTCTGGATGAACGGCCAATACCTGATGCGGATGACGGCCGAGCAGATTTATCCGCATCTCGTCCCATTCCTCGGCGACGATCCGCGGCCCCTCGACGAGCTGCGCACGATCATCGATCTGCACAAGATGCGGGCACGAACGCTGCGCGAACTCGCCGAGCAGATGTCGGTCTACTTCGTCGCCGACGACGCGATCGAGTACGACGCGGAGACGGTGAAGAAGCACCTCAAAGGAGACGACCTCGCCGCGCGGCTGTCGTCGCTGCACGACACGCTCGCGTCAACCGATCCATTCGACGTCACCACCTCGGAAGCCGCGCTCCGGACGCTCGCCGAATCGCAAGGCGTGAGCGCCGCGAAATTGATCCACCCGCTGCGGCTCGCGCTGACTGGCAAAGGCGTATCGCCGCCGGTGTTCGATGTCGCGGTGGTGTTGGGAAAACAGAAGTCGTTACTTCGATTGCGC
>JBAVBF010000063.1:0-2830 GCA_049586115.1 Thermoanaerobaculia bacterium
GCGGCTCCGGCATCGGAAAAGCGTCCTGCCTTCTCTTCGCGAAGGAAGGAGCGAACGTCGTCGTCGTCGATCTGAAAAAAGAATCCGCCGAAGCGACGGCGAACGAAATCGGCGGCAACGCGCGCGCCTTCGCTGCCGACGTCTCCAAAGCGTCCGATTGCGAGGCGATGGTGAAGTTCGCTGAAGACACATTCGGCAAGCTGAACGTCGTCTTCAACAACGCCGGCGTCTTTCATCCGAACGACGAATCGGTCACGAACACCACCGAAGCGATCTGGGACATGGTGATCAACGTCAACCTGAAAGGCGTCTTCCTCGGATGCCAGTACGCGATCCCCGCGTTACTCCGCGCCGGCGGCGGCTCGATCATCAACACCGCCTCGTTCGTCGCGATCATGGGCGCCGCCGTTCCACAGATCGCCTACACCGCCAGCAAGGGCGGCGTCCTTGCGATGACGCGCGAGATCGCCGTGGAGTTCGCCCGCCAGAACATCCGCGCCAACTCGCTCTGCCCCGGCCCCGTCGAAACGCCGCTCCTCGCCGAGCTCCTCGCCGACCCCGCCCGCCGCAACCGGCGACTAGTCCACATCCCCATGGGCCGCTTCGCCCGCGCCGAGGAGATGGCGAACGCGGCGCTGTTCCTGGCGAGTGACGAGTCGTCGTTCATCACAGGAACGTCGTTCCTCGTCGATGGCGGGATCTCGGGGGCGTACATCACGCCGGAGTGATCCATCTGCGAAATCTGCGGATGCCGTTTGCTATGCCGGTTGCTGATACAGCCCAAGCACGTTCCCGCCCGGATCGCAAAACCGGGCCGTGATCTCCGGCGCGTCCGCGCCGACCGGCTGCACGATCTCTCCGCCATTCGCATTGATCGCTTCGATCGTGACGTTCACGTCGTCGACCATGATGTAGATGAGCAGGCCGGGAGTGGTCGACGGCGGACGGCCTGTCACCCACGTTCCGCTGACTTCGCCGGTTGTGTCGTCGAACGCGAGACGACCGTCGCCGCGCTTGCGCGTCGCCCAGCCGAACACCTTCGTGTAGAAATCGGCCGAGCGCTCGATGTCGGTGGCCGGGATTTCGATATAGCAGATCTTTCCGTTTGAAATCGTGGGAGGCATGGCCGCTCCTTTCAACTTGCTGTATTCCGGCGGAGCCGCTCCGCGAGGACATGCATGATCTCGAGTGCGAAGTAGGGCGTCTGCTGCACGAGAAACGTGAAGCGTTTCTCGCCGACCGCGGCTACGCTGCTATCACTGCCGGCGATGGCAGAGGCGCTGCGCGGCGCGTGATCGATCAGAGCCATCTCTCCAAATACGCCGCCGGCGCCGACCCGCTCCAGCACGACGCCGTTCTTCTCGATAGCGACCTCGCCTTCCAGCACCGCGAACATGCAGCTGCCGGCCTCACCTTCGCGAAAGATCGTTTCGCCTGCAGCGAATCGCCGCACATCTGGTTCCCGCTTCAGCAGTTCGAAAATTGCCATCGCGCGGAGTCTGACATCAGATGGATCGTTCCGGAAGTCACCGCTTCTTTGAAAACAGCGTGACGCCCGGCACTCCTTCGAATCCGGCGTCGGTCGTCACCAACTCCGCGCTGTTGGCCTGCGCGGCGGCGAGCATCATCGAATCGGCCATTGCCAACCGATGCGTGAGGCTTAAGTCGGCGGCGGTGAGCGCAAGCTCTTCCGTCAAATCGACCACACGCGTCTTCTTCATCGTCGCGACGGCCTGCACGGCTTCCTCTTCCGATCGTTCGCGTTTGATCCACTTGTAAACCTCGTAGATCGCGATGGTGAGCGTGAGAATGTTTGCAGGATGGCGCAAACGCGATGCGAACTCCTCGGCGTGGGGGCCGTCCGTAAAAAACTCGAGCCAGCCGGACGAATCGAGAACGATCACAGCCGGTCTTTCTTTTCGCGAAATCCGGTCGTGCGCATGCCGCGAAGAAAACCGCGCATGGCCGCAATCGGCTTATCGGGAACGAGCGTGATCACGCCACCCTTGGCGATCACCTGAAACTCCTGACCTGGACGAATATCGACACGGAGGCGCACGTCTTTCGGGATGACTATCTGATACTTCGAGGAAACCTTCGTTCGGCTCATGTCTGCTCTCCACGTATCCCAATTGGCATGATCGATAGGGCATATCGTAAAACGATCGATCCAAGCCGGCAAGGGCGAATACACCCTGGACCATGTACGTTTGCCTCGACATGTCCGATCCCAACGCTCCCCTTCGCGCGGCCATGCTCAGCGCCGTTCTGAGTATCGAGCCGCGTCCCGTTGATCCGTTCGAGATTCGCGTGCCGGTGGTTCGGCGCGTCATGCCGCGGATTGCGCCGCCGCTCGATCTCACCGTCATCCCGTTTCGGTATCGAGTGTCCGAGGATGGCGTCGAAGTTGTCCGGCCGAAATGCGATCACCCGGCGACGGCGTTCTGCCGCCCGGTAATGATCAGCCTCAGCAAGATTTCCAAGCAGTACGGACGGCAGCTCGTCTTCGTCGACGCTTCCTTTCAGCTCAATCCCGGCGAGCGCGCCGGTCTTGTCGGGCCGAACGGCGCGGGCAAGACCACGCTCTTTCGCATGATCGTCGGTGAGGAATCGCCGGACGATGGCGACGTCTCCGTGCCGAAGAAAATGACCATCGGCTACTTCCGGCAGGACATCGAAGAGATGTCGGGCCGCTCCGTGCTCGATGAAGCGATCGCCGGCAGCGGACGCCTTGGCGATCTCCATCACGAGCTGGAAGCGTTGCAGAACGCGATGTCCGATCCGGATCGGATCAACGAAATGGACGCGATCCTCGACCGCTTCGGGCACG
>JBAVBF010000064.1:0-14153 GCA_049586115.1 Thermoanaerobaculia bacterium
CCGCCGCCTTCATGGTGGTGCCGCGCCGCTCCACGCGCGCCACGTTGGGCATCGCCTGCATTCTGGTCCTGCTCTTCCCGATCATCTCGGTCTCCGACGATCTCGCGCTGGACGGCAATTCGCTCGAAGAGGCGCTGGCGATCATCGTGTGCATGCTGCTGCTGACCTTCGCCTTCGTCGCGGTGGAGCGCGTGCGGCAGGTCATCGCCGCGCCGCCGCTGATCCTGGTCGCCATTCCGTCCGATCCGCGCTCTCCTCCTCGCGCCTAGCCAACCGGTTTCGCGCAACGCGTTCGTTCTGAACACGGACGTTTCCCTATCCCCTCGTGCGTGAACTCCGGCCGTGAAATGGCGGCATCCTCGCGTGCCGGCTCCCCCTGGGCCGGCACACCGGGCTCGGGGGTGTCGCCTTTTGACGGCCGGCCGTGAAATGGCGGCACTCTCGCGCGTCGGCACCCCCTGGCCGACGTCGGGCTGCGAGGGTGCCGCCGTTTGACGGCCGGGTTGTGCTCCCTTCGAATGAGAAGGTTCACGCGGAGTCGCGGAGAACCCGCACCCTATCTCCGCAACGCCGCCTGACAAGATGGCAGCGAATGTGCTGAGGCTGCTTGGCAGAAAGAGGGGACTCAATATGAACAGTTTGATTTGGTTTCTGATCATCGGCGCGATCGCGGGCTGGCTGGCCGGACTTGTAATGAAAGGCCGTGGCTTCGGATTGCTCGGCGACATCATCGTCGGCATCGTTGGCGCGTTCCTCGGCGGTTGGTTGTTCGGGAAGTTGGGAGTTGGCTTCGGCGGCGGTTTAGCCGGCAGCCTGATCGTCGCGTTCCTCGGCGCGGTGATTCTGCTGTTCCTCGTGCGTCTGATCAAACGAGCCTGACGAATACAGATCCGCTTGCCGGGCGGAGGCGTATCGTCAGGTGCATGAGCACAATCGAGACGCCTCAACCGCCCGGCAAGAACGGACTTCCGCTCCTCGGCGACGCTGTCGTTCGCGAAGAATCGGGCAGAGTTCGTACACGAATCCGACCGCCTTCGATCCCGATCGTTTTTCGCCCGAACGCGCCGAGGACAAACGCCACGAGCACGCCTTCGCGCCGCAGGGTGCGGGACCGGCAATGGGTCATCGCTGTCCCGGCCTCGACTTCGCGACGTACATCATGGAAGTCTTCGCCGTCGTGCTGCTGCGCGGCTACGCGTGGGAGTTGCCGCCGCAGAATTACGAGATCGACTTCAGCAAGACGCCGCCGGAAGCAAAGGATGCGCTGCGGGCAAGGGTGAGCGCGAAGTAGACTTCGCGCGATGACCGTTCCAATTCTCACGATTCCCGGCCTCTGGAACTCCGGCCCGCAGCATTGGCAGACGTATTGGGAAGCCCGGCATCCGAACGTTCATCGCGTACAGCAACGCGATTTTGAGCATCCCGATCGCTCGGAATGGGTCGCCAATCTGGAGATGGCGGTCACCGACTGCCCCACACCTCCCGTTCTCGTTTCGCACAGCCTCGGATGCTCGCTCGTCGCGCAATGGGCCGAGGACTGCGGCGGACAAGGAGTACTCGGGGCATTCCTGGTGGCTCCGAGCGACGTCGAGCATCCCGACTATCCGATCGAGGGACGCAGCTTCTCGTACATGCCGCTATCCCGTTTACCGTTTCCAAGCATCGTCATCGCCAGCACGAACGATGTATTCGTGAGCGTCGAACGCGCGCGCCAGTTCGCCGACGCGTGGGGCAGCCGCCTCGTTTTCATCGGCGACGCGGGCCACATCAACGGCGCCTCGGGTCACGGTCCATGGCCGGAAGGCGAAGAGCTGCTGCGCGAATTCTGCGCGAGCCTGTCATCCTGAGCCGCCGGAGGCGTTGGCGCGGAGCGCGGCACGCCGTAGGAGTCGAAGCTGTACCGAATTTACGGAGCCGCGAATCGCGAATCGCTGATGAACTCGCGATCCGTCAACGAGCGCAGAAACTCCGCGAGGTCCGCCCGATCGTTTGCATCGAGCGACAGCTTGCGTGCGACTACATACCGCTCGATGACGTCGTCGAGCGTGGCGATGCTGCCGTCGTGCATGTATGGCGCAGTCAGCTCGACATTGCGCAGTGTCGGCACTCGGAACGCGCCGTCGGTGACGCCGTTGCGGACCAGCGCCGGCTTCGTCTGCGAATGACCGGCGTAGCGCGATTCGCCGCTGAAGTTGAATCCCTGATGACACTCCGAACATCCCGCGCGTTTGGTGAAGAACAGCCGCATACCGCGCCACGCCGCGGGAGAGAGCGCGTTCGAATCGTCGCCGTAAACCAGGCGATCGTACGGAGAGTGTCCCGAGATCAACGCGCGCTCGAATGCCGCCAACGCGCGCGCGACGTTGCGGATCGATACCGGGCGCCGTTCGCCGGGAAACGCGGCGCGGAACATCGCGTCGTCGCTACGAAATCGCGACACGATCTCCTTCTCGCGCCCGCTCACGCCGAGCTCGATCGGATGCGTGTTGAACATCGGCACGAGTGCCTGTTGCGCGAGCGAGCGAACCTTCGTGCTGTCCCACGTGTAGCTCGCGTTGTAGCCGGCGTTCGTCAGCGTCATCGCATTGCGCGTGTGCTGCTGCCCGGTCGATCCGACCGCGACCGGTTTGCCGTCGCTGAAGGCGTGGCTCTGCTGATGACAGTCGCCGCACGACTGCGTTCCGTTCGCGGACAGCCGGCGGTCATAGAAAAGCCGCCGTCCGAGCGCGAACTTCGCCGACGTCTGGATGTTGTCCGGCTCCGTCAGCGGAAGCGGAAAACCGCGCGGCAACTGCCAATCGAACGGTGCGGAAACTGGAGGCGCGCCGCCCACGCTGCACGCCGCGGCGATGAGGAACGTCGCCGCGGCGATCAGGAGGCGCCGTTTCACCACGAGCGGAACGTGGAGGCCTGCGCGGTCAGCGGGGCGGTCTGGCCGTGGATGATCTCGCGCTCGCCGACCCATTTCGCGAACGCGTCGAGCTGCGCGGTATCGAGTCCGGCCGCATCGGCCTTGCGCGCAGCAACGAAGCTCTTCATCGCGATCAGAAGGGCGTCCGCTTTCGCACGATCGCCGGAGAAGAGCTCGGTGTACGCCTTGCGCGCATCGTCGATCCGATTCAATCCCAGATACGCCTCGGCGCGATATTCGAGCGCCGGCGTGTAGTCCGGCGAGAGCGAGAGCGCCTTGTCGTACGCTTCCAGCGATTCCTTGAACCTGTCCATCTTGCGATACGTGAATCCGAGCTCGCTGTATGCCTGGAAGAGCTGCGGATCATTTTTCACCGCGCGCTCCAGATCGGCCGCGGCATTCTCGAGGCCTTTGTTCAACTTCGCCTGCAGCTTGGCCGCTTTCTGCGGATCGGCGGTCAGCGCCGCCTTCATCTCGTCGTGCGTCTTCGACAGTCCGTCGATGCGGCGCTCGGCATTGTTGAAGTAATCGACAGCCTGATCGTGCGGCGACTTCGACTGCATGCTCGGCATCGGCGACGAACCCATCCCGCCTCCCGGCCCCGAGGCCAGAACGGGTAGGGCAAGTAGTGAAAACAAAGCGATTGCGGTTGCTGCTCGTTTCATGGACTTCCTCCTGTGCGGAGGATTATGGACCCAGCTTGTGCAACTGCAACTTTGGCGAAGTCAGGAATCTGTCAGATTGTCAAAACTTGACGAGCAGCGCCGCAAAAATCGCGCTGTCGCCTTTCTTGATGTTCGCCGACGGCGGCTTGGTCTTGTAGTCGTACACGTACGCGAGCTTCAGCTCCAGCCGCGCCGCGACGGTCGTCGTCAGTCCGGCATCGAAGTGATAGAAGGCATCACCGAAGTCGTTGGTCTTCCAGATCGCGGTCAGTTTCTGCGTGAACTTGCTGGTCGGCGATAACGCCCAGTCGAAGTTTTCACCCGCCTTGGCCGCGCCGCCGCTCGACCGGCCGAATCCCGAGTTGCTCTCGAGCTCGGCGCCGAGGGCGCCATCGACGGTGAGGTTCCGCGCATCGCTCTTGATGATGCGATAGCCTCCGCCGGCGAGCGGCGCGACGAAGTAGTTAACCCCCTTGAACGGATCGCGCAGATACGACACCTCGGCGAACACAAACGTCCGATCGGACAGCGAATACTCACCTCGCCCGTCGACGGAGGTCTTGTCGACCTGCGTTTCGCCGTTGGAATCGCCGCGAAGGTAGAGCGCGTCCGCCTTGAAAACGAACTTCGTCTTCGGGTCGTACTTCGTGGCGAAGGCGAGGTTGTAATTCTTCGTATCGGTGTTCCCGCTGGTGATTGCGAGACCGGCGCCGATGCTCGACATCCACGGTTTCGGGGCGGATCGGCTGCGAAGATCGTTGTCGCAAATGCTGTGAGAAGAATTGCGAAGGCGGTTCGTTTCATGGAGCGCCGAGGGAAGCAAAGGCCGAGCCCGTCGCGGGCTCAGAAAAAGCAACTGGTAATTTCTCCCGACCGCCACGCCGACCACATCCTGCGGACTACTGGCAACTCTCTTTCTGACCACTGGTCACTAACCACTGACCACACTTCCTTCCGCCAGTCTGTTACTCTCGCGGGCGTCGCGACGATGTCCGTCTCACGCACGATTTCCCGCCTCGATCTCAATCTGCTTACGACCGCGCTGCTCATCGCGGCGATCGGCTGTCTGCTCGTCTACAGCGCGACGTATTTCGGCCCCGAGGCGCCGCTGTTCCGGAAGCAGGTCATGTGGACGTTGATCGGGATCGCCCTGATGGTCGTCTTCATCGCTATCGACTATCACCTGCTGATGGAGGTCGCGCCGTTTCTGTACGGCATCGGCATTCTGCTGCTCGCGTATCTGCTGGCGTCGGACCGGCTGACGCGCAACGTCAAGTCATGGATTCACGTGGGCGGCTTTCAATTTCAGCCGTCGGAGTTCATGAAGATTTTCACGGCGTTGCTGATCGCGAAGTACTTCGATTCCAACGATCGCGCCTACCTCGACGTGCGCAGTTTCGCGGTGGTGATGGGGATGATCGGATTTCCGGTCGTGCTGATCGCGCTGCAGCCGGCGTTCGGATCGGCGGCCAGCTTTTTCCCGCTGTTCGGTGTGGCCATGTTCTTCGGCGGCATCAAACCGAAACTGTGGCTGATCGCGACGCTTTGTCTTCTGGTTGCGGCGCCCATCAGCTGGCATTTCCTGAAGCCCTTTCAGAAACAGCGCATCACGAACTACCTCGACCCGACTCACGATCCGCTCGGCTCCGGCTATCAGGTGTTGCAGGCCAAGATCGCCACCGGCTCCGGCGGCATCACCGGAAAAGGATTTCTGCACGGGACGCAGGTGAACCTCGAGTACCTCCCCGCGCGCCACACCGATTTCATCTTCTCCGTCCTCGGCGAGGAGTGGGGCTTCGCCGGCGTCAGCGTCGTGCTCACGTTGTACCTGTTCCTGATCGTCGAGTCGCTGTCAGTCGCCAAGGCGTCGCGCGATCGCGGCGGAACCTTTCTGGTGCTGTCGCTGATCTGCTTTTTCATCTTCCACATCGTGATCAACGTCGCGATGCAGATCGGACTGTTGCCGGTGACCGGCATCCCGTTGCCGCTAATCTCGTACGGCGGTTCAGCCACGATGATGTTCTTCATGGCCATCGGACTGATTCTGAATGTCGGCTTCCGCAAATTCGTGAACGTGTGATGCCTACCGAGATCACGATCAAGCGTCCCATCACGATCATCCTGCTGCTCGCCGTCACAGTGCTCATCGTGATGACGACGGTCTGGATGTCGGGAAAGAGCTACGCGAAAGTCGATCCGCTGCCGTTCGAGGATCTCCGCCATATCTCGCACCGCATCGCCAGTCATCCGGTGTCGACTCACATCCTTGCGGTGATGGTCGTGCCGATCATCGCGAACGTGCTGTTGTTTGTGCCGTGGGGCTTTCTGCTCTTCATCGCGCTCTACACCGTCAACCGTCCGACCTTGCAAACCTACGTGCTGACCATCCTCCTCGGCTTCACCTTTACCTGCGCGATTGAAGGGTGGCAGTACTTTCTCCCCGACCGCGTCGCCGACGTCAACGACATCATCTGGAACACGACCGGCGCGCTCCTCGGCGCCATCCTCGGTCACCTCCGCGAACGCGTCCGCTTCGATTTCGCATAGCGCCTTTCTACGCGTCCCCGCGTCTCCGCGTGATAAATCGTTTCGGTGCAATCGTTCCGAGACAACATCCGAGCGCTCCCAAAGCCCGCCTGGATTCTCTTCGGCGGCACGTTCATCAATCGCTTCGGCACATTCGTCATCCCGTTTCTGATCCTCTATCTCACGCGCATCGGCTACACGAGCGCGCAGGCGGGACTTGCCGTCGGCGCATACGGTGTCGGCCATCTCATCGCCTCGTCCGCCGGCGGACATCTGGCCGACCGCATCGGACGCCGCAACACGATCGTGTTGTCGATGTTCGGCTCTGCCGCGTCGATGCTCGCGCTTTCGCAGGCGCGCAGCTACGCGCCGATCCTGATTCTGACCTGCATCACCGGCGCGCTCTCCGAGTTGTATCGCCCCGCCAGCTACGCGCTCGTCGGCGATCTGGTCGGCGAGGAGCATCGCGTCACCGCATTCGGCCTCTACCGCTTCGCGATCAACCTCGGCTTCGCGGCAGGACCCGCGACCGCCGGATTCCTCGCCGACCATTCCTTCACGCTGCTCTTCATCGGCGATGCCGCGACATCGATCGTCTACGGCCTCATCGCGCTCTTCGCGCTGCCGCACGGATTGCGAACGTATGTGAAGAACGAGCGCAGCGGTGAAGCGCTTCGCGTCGCCGCCCGCGACAAGCCGTTCATCATCTTTCTCCTTGCGACGCTCTGCATCACCATCGTCGACTTTCAACTCGGATCGACCTTCGCGCTGCACGTGCGCGCCGCAGGTTTCCCATCGCGCGTTTTCGGCTTGCTCGTCTCGACGAACGGGATGCTGATCGTCGTCTTCGAGCTCGCCATCACGCAGTGGACGCGCCGTTTCCATCCGCGTCCGATGATCGCCCTCGGATATCTGTTCGCGGGAGTTGGCTTCGCGCTGACCGGCCTCGCGCATACCGTGCCTCTCCTTGCCGCGACAGTCGTCGTCTGGACGCTCGGCGAGATGATCAGCTCCCCCGTCGCCACCGCGTACGCAGTCCAACTCGCGCCGGAGCAATACCGCGGACGCTATCTCGGCCTCGTGATGATGATGTGGTCCCTCGGCATGGTCATCGGCCCACCCGCCGGCACGTTCGTCTTCGAACACAACCCCGCCGCGGTGTGGATCGCCTGCGGCATCCTCGGCATCACGAGCGCGGCATTGATGATGTGGCGAAAAACGCAGCCGTCATCCTGAGCTGCCGGAGCGAAGCGGAGGACGGTCGAAGGACCCCCAACGTGCTCGCCTCGTTCCACAACCGCCGCCGGTGATGGGTGACGTGCTTGGGGGGGCCTTCGACCGTCCTGCGCCGCTGACGCGGCTCCGGCGGCTCAGGATGACAGCGCGGACTACGCTCGCTGAGTTGTGAGCAGAGCGAAACCGATCATTTTGTAGAGCAGGCGCGCGCCGACGTTTGCGTCCCATTCCGTTTTGCCGGGCGACACTTCGCAGAGATCGAGTCCGACGATGCGCTTGCCGTTGCGGCGCAGTGCGCGTAGCAATCCGATCGCTTCGTTCCACGACAAACCGCCCGGCACCGGCGTTCCTGTGGACGGGCAGAGCGTCGGGTCGAGTCCGTCGATGTCCCACGACAGATAGACATCGGTCGGCAGCGCACGGACGATCTCGTCGGCGATCTCGGCCCACGTCGCGCCTTCTTCTTTGCGCGCCGCGAGATCGGAATCGAAGAACGTCACGATGCGGCCTTCCGATGCGTCGATCATGGCCGATTCGGCATTGCTCAGATCGCGCACGCCGACCTGCACGAGCCGATCGACGCCGCCGACTTTGGTAACCACGTTGTGAAAGATCGACGCATGCGACCAGGTGAATCCTTCGTAGGAATCGCGAAGGTCGGCGTGCGCATCGAGATGCAGGATGCCGAGGTTCGGGTGCGTTTCGGCATAGGCCAGGATGGCGCCGAACGGGACGGAGTGATCGCCGCCGAGAACTACCGGCATTTTTCCGGCGACGAGGAGCGCGCGGGTCTGTTCGTAAACCCAGTCGTTGACCTCTTCCGAAATCGCATTCACCTCGGCCGCCGCGTTGCGCGTGGCGTCGTCGACGATTCCGCCTTTTTCGATGACCACGGCGGCGATGCCTTTGGCCTTCTCGTTCAGCTGCACGATGTTGTCCGGCATCTCGAGCATGACGATGCCCGCTTCGTATGGCCGCCCTGTATCGCGATCGAAGAGGTCGACCTGCTTCGATGCGTTGAAGACTGCTTCGGGTGCCTTCGACGTCCCGCCGCCGTAGGACGTCGTTGCCTCATACGGAACGGGAATGACGATGACGTGCGCATCGTCGGGAGCGAACGGCAGTCCGTAAATACCGGCGCCCTCGGAGGCCGCAGCATCAGGGTCGAACGTCATCGCGCGAGCATATACAAGAAGGCGGAAAGGAGCGTGCGCCCCTTTCCGCCTTTCTCTGAAACGTTGTTGTCGTTACGGGGTCATGAAGATGTCCCACCACTTGTCCATCGTCAGCGCCAGCGCGCCGCGGGTGACGGACGACGCCGGCCGCCAGCTGTAGCTGACTGGCGAACCTTCGATCGACGCGCCGTTGGCAAATCCCGGCATCAAGCCGAGTGCGTTTGCCACGACCACGTATCCGCGCGTGCCGGCGGGAATGTCGCCGTCATCGCTGAACGTCGTGGCGGTATTCATCGCCGCCTGCGCATCGGCGTCTTTGCCGAGGGCGCGCACGAGCCATTTGGCGAGGTCGGCACGCGTCACGTCTGCGCCGGGATAGAAAGAGTCGGTGTTCATGATGGAGCCGCTTCCGCCGTCCGACATCACGGCTCCGCCCTGCATGAATGTGTCGCGCATCGGGCCGCCGGCGCTGGTCACGGCCTGCACGTACGGAGCGAGCGATGCGGAGACGTCGCTGAACGCGATCGGATTGAGCTGGCTTTGGCGGATCCAGCAGTCCGAGGCGAGGGTCACGGCCATCTCGCCGCGCGTGACGTTCGCATCCGGCTGAAACGCCGCCGCCGTCTTGCTGTCCATCAGACGAAGCGTGATTGCCTTGCGAATATAGGAGGCGTACGGAGATGCAGTCGTATCGTCGATTCCGGAGAACGTACCGTAATAATTCGTCACCGCCAGGTGGAGCGTATCGGGAACGCCAACGCCGACAGTGCCTGTCGACTGGCCCTTGAGGCCGTAGATGGTGGTGAACCAGTCCCCCGCCGCCGGCGCGGCAAAGCCGAGGGAAGCCTGCAGTCCGTAAACGGCCGCAAGAGCATTCGACCCCGTTGACGTCTGCGTGCCGCTCGGATCGGTCACCGCGAGATTGAACGTGTTGGCGGGAGTGTCCCAGGTCAGGAAGACGTCGCTCTCCACGCCGCTGCCGCCGATCGTGTAGTGATGAACGGCGGGGCCGGCCGACGGATCAAAATTCTGGTCCCACGATTCGTTGCTGCTCGTGCCGGTGAAGCCGGCGTTGTAGGTCTGATTGAGAACGGCGCCATAAACCTTCGACGGATTCTTGACGGCGTCGAGACCGGCGAGCACATTGAGATAGCCGGCGCCGACCTGGTGGCGGCCATATCCCGCCATCGGCGTGGCGGTCGCGACGATCGTCGATTTGATCGCATCCGGAGTGAGCGCCGGATTCGCTTCCAACAACAGCGCGCAGGCGCCGGCGACGTGCGGCGTGGCCATCGACGTGCCGTCCATGCAGGCGTACCAGACGGTTTCGGAGACCGAGAGACCGGTGCACTGGCCAGCCTGTCCGAGGGGAGTGGCGTTGGCTTTTGTCGAAACGATGGCCACGCCCGGCGCGGTGATGGTCGGGTGATAGATCGGATCGTCCGGAATGCCGCGCGACGAGAAGCTAGCGAGACGTCCCTGCTTGTCCGCGGCAGCGACGCCGATGACCCACGGCGCATCGGCGTACGGATTCATCGTGTTGTTGCCGGAGCCTTCGTTGCCCGCGGCGAAGACGACAGTGATGCCGCGATCGTGAAGGACCTTCGAGGCAACGCTCACGGGATCTTCGGGATCGAACGGGCCGCTCGTGCCCCAACTGTTGCTGACGACGCGGATGTTGTAGGTGTACTGATGCGTGAGGACGTAGTCGAATCCTTCCAGCGCCCAGAGGATGGCGATCGCTTCGCCGGTGCTGACGCCGATGAGGTCCGCGCCCGGAGCGACACCGGCGAACTTGCCGCCGCTCTCCGTGCCGAGGCCGGCGATGGAGCCGGAGGCGTGCGTGCCGTGGCCGGACGAGGTATCCGTGTTGGGCAGATTCTCGACGTAGGTTGGAGGAACGACACCGTCGAACGGCGATCCGAGTCCGGCGCCGCCGACGATGACTTTGACGTTCTGCTTGACGTGCGTTCCGAACGGGAGGTCGGGGTGCGTCGCGTCGATCCCGCTGTCGACAATTGCGACGCCGATTCCGCGGCCGGAGTAGCCGAATCCCGGCATCGAGCGTTGCTCCGAGGCGCCGATCAGCGCTGCTCCTTCATGGTTGAAGTAACGGAGCTGTTTGTTGGAGTAGACCGAGCGCACGCGCGCATTCGTGGCGACCTGCCGGAGTTGATCGCCCGTGGCCCAGACGCCAACCATCGGCAGTTGCTTCATCGCCACGCCGTAGCGGACGCCGAGAAGGCGTAGCGCAGTGAGGTCCGCAGCGTTCGGCTGGGAGTTGTAGGTGACGACGGCGGGCAGCAGCTCGCCGCTGATGGCGCCGAGCTTGGCCTGCAGGAGCGGGTCGATAACCGCGGCGTTGATGGAAAGGACAGTGAGCGAAAGGATGAGGGCGACGAGGGCGAACCGATTGATTTTGCTGAACATCGAAGCGTTTTCTCCTTCTCTGGTCGTGATCTCACGACGACGCGTCGGCATTTTGCAATAGTAGTACCACTACCATCTTGCGCTATCGTCTGCCCCAGAGCGCGCCTGTCCCGGAGTCCATGTTGATTGAGAGTGGTAGTGGTACTACGATGTCGTCCATCATGGCGATCGATACCGACAACACGCATACTTCCCGTTCCCGGCTGCTGGAAGCTGGAAAAACTCTCTTCGCCCAGAACGGCTACGAGCAAACGCCGACCGCCGCGATCGCCCGCGAAGCCGGCTCTTCCGAGTCGCAACTCATGCGCTACTACGGCGGCAAGGCCGGACTGCTCGAAGCGATCTTCGATCACAGCTGGCAGCCGCTGAACCAGCTGATGCAGAACCGGATCGCCGCGGCGTCGAATGCGCAGGAGGCGCTGGCAGCAATCCTTGACACCATGGTGGAGAGCTTCACTGCCGATCCGGAAGCCGCATTCCTTTTCGTCTTCGAAGGCCGCCGCGTGCGCAGCGGCGCCGAGATCGCGCTGTCGCGAGGCTTTACCGAGTTCCACGATCTCTTACGAATGGTGGTGAGCCGCGGCCACCGCGATGGGACTCTCAAGGACGGCTATCACGACGAGGCGCTGGCCATCGCATTGATCGGCGCGGCCGAAGCGCTGCTGCGCGAGCGCCTCATTGCCCGTCGCGCCAAACAGCCGGATCCATTCACGGACGACGAATTGAAGGCGGTCTTCCTCGCGCTTCTCTCCGGCCTGACGAAGTAGTCGCGACGCGCACAACGCGAGCCCGCCTCAGTCCATGTCCATCGGATTCCAGACTGGCGTGTCGTCTTTCTCGGCGCGCTGCATCGCTTCCTTGAAACGTTCATCGAGGATGCGGGCGCGATCCTTCTGGCTGGCCATCTCGCGGTCGAACTTCTTCTCCATCTCGCTCTTCTGCGTCTCGAGGCCGGCCACCATCGACTCCAGCGAGCCGCCGGGGCGCCGCTCCTTCGCCTTGTGCAGCAGCACTTCGCCGGAGGTGCGGTCGATGACGAGCGTCGCATCGCAGCAGGGACAGGTGATCTCGAAGTTGTCAGCCATAGCGCCTCATCCTGACACGGCGAGCGCCTGCGTCAAGTCCTCGACGAGGTCGTCCGCGTGTTCGAGCCCCACCGAGACGCGCAGCAGGTTCTCCGCCGTCCGGCTGCCCGGGCCTTCGCTCGATGCGCGATGCTCGATCAGACTCTCCGTTCCGCCGAGCGAGGTCGCACGCGTGAACAGTTTCGTTTTTGCGGTGACCGCTTGCGCTTCCTCGCGTCCGCCCCGAACGTTGAACGACAACATGCCGCCGAACGACGACATCTGCCGCGACGCGATGACGTGGCCGGCATGTGATTCGAGTCCGGGATAGTGGACCGCCTCGACATTCGGATGCTGCTCCAGCGCACGCGCAAGTGCCATCGCATTCTCGCAATGGACGCGCATCCGTGCCGACAGCGAGCGGATTCCGCGCAGGATCAGCCACGAATTGAACGGCGAGGCCACGCCGCCGGTGATCTTGCGGCAATGCGCGACCGCTTCGCTGAACGCATCGCGGCCCGCGAACGCGAGCGATCCGCCCTGCACGTCGCTATGCCCGCCGAGGTATTTGGTGGTGGAGTGCATGACGACGTCGGCGCCGTGTTCGATGGGGCGTTGCACCGCGGGCGTCGCAAAGGTCGAATCGGCGATCAGCATCGCGTCCGCGCCGCGGGCGATCGAAGCGAGCTCCGCGACGTCGACGATCGTCATCAGCGGGTTCGAAGGCGTCTCGCACCAGATCGCGCGCGTGTTCGGTCGCACGGCTGCGCGAACAGCATCGAGGTCGTCCATCTGCACGAGATCGCACGCGACGCCCCAGCGCGGCAGATACTCCGCCGCCAGCGCGCGGACGCCGTAGTAGCCGTCGTCCGGAAGAATGAGGTGCGAGTCCGGCGGCAGCGCCTGCAGCACGCACGTCACCGCCGCCATGCCGGAGGCAAACGCCAGCGCATGCGACGCAGAATCGATTGCCGCCAGCGCCTGCTCGAGTTTCGCCTGCGTCGGATTGCCGTCGCGGATGTAGCTGAACCCGTGCGAGGGCGCGCCGTCCACGGTCCGCTCGAATGTCGTCGATAAATGGATGGGCAGCGAGACCGCGCCGGTCTCGTCGTCCGCGCCAGCCCCGGCGTGAATGGCCTTCGTTTCAAATCGCATCCGCGGAGGATACGACGATGCGGATGACGGATCTCTCCGCCGCCGCCGTCACGATCTCATTCGCCCGTGAATCTTCGTCACGATCGTGATCGTCGTCATCGGGCTGCCTCGCTACCGCAACGTATACTCCCCCACCACATGGGCCGCATCCACCTCGGCACGATCTTCGGGACGACGATCACTCTCGATTTCAGCTTCCTGATCCTGATCGTCTTCTTCGTCATGACGGACATCCAGCAGGCCGGGATGCGCTACGCCCTGCTCTGGATTCCGGTGCTGCTGGTCAGCATTCTGTGGCACGAGCTGGCGCACGCAGCGATGATCGGCGCGCTCGGATTCGGATCGAGCGCGATCATCCTCGAAGGCATCGGCGGCGCCACCTACAACGAGCGCCGCGCGAAGCCGTGGCAGGACCTGCTCATCAGCGCCGCCGGCCCCGCCTCCAGCTTTCTTCTGGCCTGGATCATCACCCTGATCATGGCGAGAGTTCCGGTACGCGATCCGTTTCTGTTCGCGCTTCTGCCGCTGATGGCCCGCGCCAACTTCTGGTGGGCCATCTTCAACCTGCTGCCGATCGGACCGCTGGACGGCAACGGCATCCTCCGCAACTTCTTCCGCCTGTTTCTTCGCGAGCGGCCCGCATTCATCATCTCCATCTGGATTTCGATGCTGGTCGGACTCGGCGTCTTCGTCCTCAGCCTCATCGGCCGGCAGATTTTCATCGCCATCCTCGTGGCCTGGTACGTCCGCACCAGCTGGATGCAGTGGGAGTTCTTCCGCTCGCACAACCGCACCGACTGAACCGATGGGACGGAAACTCACCTAAAATAGCCCGACCAACCTGCATGGAAGTTCAACCTCCCCCGCATCTCGCAAACGCTCGAAGCGCGCTCGCGCGCTGGCTGCGCGGCGGCCGTACGCGCGCCTCGCACGAGTCGCTGCGCACCACGGTCGCCATCCTGCGCGCGCAGCAGGAGGCCACGCTAGACGG
>JBAVBF010000065.1:0-2134 GCA_049586115.1 Thermoanaerobaculia bacterium
CGTCCCGGCGGAGAGACTGGCCATCCTGCGCGACGGCGATCAGTATCAGGTTACTTGGACGACCTCCGAGCCAACCGGCGACGCGCACGCGTGGATCGTGACGGAGCCTGCAATCGGCAACGGGCAGTTGGAGCGGCAGCCGATCCTCGACTGGTTCGGTAACGGCTACGGCGTCACCATTGGTAAAGTCGCGGACCAGACCGTTGTCGTGACGGATGCCTTCCGCATCGGCGTCGCGACGAACATCGATTCGGTAACGACGGTGCTCGGCAAGACAGGGCATTTCGAGCTCACAACGACGGCCACGCAGCAGACCACGCCGCAAGTCGCGGTGTCGGGCATCGGATACGCCGTACTCTGGAACGAGTTCGGTCCTGACGCCTCGGCCCATCTTTACCTTCGTCGCTTTACCGGGTCGTCCGCCTCGCCAATCATCCAGGTCGCGTCGAACGTGGATGGACACGCCATCACCGGCCGCATTGCGGAGGCGCGCGGTACGTACGTGATCGCGTGGAGTACGTCGCAGAATGTTTCGGGGACGGCCGGCTATCTGGTGCGGCGAATGTCGGCGGCGACGGGCGAGTGGCTCGATCCCGATCCCGTTCCGCTGACGAGCGCGTTCGATGTCGTGCTCGCATCGAACGGCGACAGCGTGCTGGCAACGTACACGGTCGAATGCAGTTTCCGCTGCCCGCGCGCGCGCAGCATCTCTGCCGACAGTCCCGTAACATTCCGCAGCGCCGAGGCAACCATTCCCGGTACGAATGCCGCCTACGAGTTGTCGATGGCGAGCAATGGTCACGACTTTCTGCTCGCGTGGAACGACAACGTCTGCACGTTTCCGTGCGACTCCTCGTTCCCCACGCGGCTGCTCGCGCTGCGCCTCGATGCGAACGGACAGGCTCTCGACTCGAGCCCGATCGTCATCGAGGGACAACAGAATTCGTTTTCGCACAACCCGTCCGTCGCCTGGGTAGCCAACAGTTACGCGGTGACGTGGCTTGGCGCCGACGCGATCAAAGGCCGCCACGTCAGCGCGTCGGGCGCCGCCGATCCGGCTCGCGACGTCTTCCCGCGGCCGTCGCAGGTCCGCTCGCCGTTTCTGGTCGCGCATGGCAACGATCTCTTCCTGCTCTTCACGTCGCAGACCGGCGACGCGATCAGCTCGTCCGCCGTGGCGCTCGATCCGCAGACGCTCTCCGCCACCGGCGACGCGTCGCTGCTGGTAAGCGACCAGCCCGTGAATCCGACGATCTCCGCCGCGGCGCTTCCAAACGGCATCGCGATCGCGTACGAACGCCTCGACGCCGGTGCCGGCAACGTTGGCCGCGTCTTCACGCGAATTTACGGCGTGTCGTCCCGCCACCGCGCGGTCCATCGATAGAGCAAAATCGTTACGGCCGCGCCAGCTACAATCGCGGCATGCTCAACTACATCTGGTTCGGCCTGATGGCGATCGCGCTCATCGTGGCCATCTTCACCGGCAACGCCGCCGCGCTGACAAAAGCATCCGTCGATTCCGCCAAAACCGCGGTCGAGATCTCGCTCGGACTGGTAGGCATCATGACGCTCTGGCTCGGCATCATTCGTGTGGCGGAGCAAGCCGGATTGATCGCGATGCTGAGCAAAATCCTGCGCCCGATCAGCCGGATTCTTTTCCCCGAGGTGCCGCCGGAACATCCAGCGATCGGTGCGATGGTGATGAGCCTCTCCGCCAACATGCTCGGCCTCAACAACGCCGCCACGCCCCTCGGCATCAAGGCGATGGAAGAGCTGCAGACGCTGAATCCGGACAAGGAGACGGCCTCGAATCCGATGGTGACGTTCATGGTCCTGAACACCGCCGGCGTGCAGTTCATCCCCACGACGATCATCGGTGTCCTCGCCGCCTCGGGCGCGCTCGCACCGACGTCGATCATCCCAACGACGCTGATCGCGACGTTGTGCGGCGCGGTCGCCGCCGTGACGACCGCAAAACTCCTGCAGCGTTTCTTTCCGACAAAACTTCCACCCCCCACTCCCCACCCCCCACTCCCCGAGGTCAGCGCGTGATCCGCGAAATCCTCCAAGGCATCTCCCTCTGGGCCATTCCCGTCATCCTCGTCGGCATCCCGCTGATCGGACTGATTCGCGG
>JBAVBF010000066.1:0-1573 GCA_049586115.1 Thermoanaerobaculia bacterium
GTACAGGATCCCGTCTTTCATCACGTACTTGATGCCGCCGATGTGATCGACGTTGCCGGTGGTGTCGTTCACGCGCATCCAGCCGGTGCCGTAGAGCACCTTCAGATTCTCGACGGGATTCTGATCGACGAAGACCAGGTCCGCGAGCATGCCCGGACGAACGACCCCGAACTCGGCCTTCGTCCCGCGCGGAGCGTTGATCGCTTCCGCACCCCACATCGTCGCGGAGCGAATCACCTCAAGCGGATGGAAGCCGGCTTCCTGCAGTAACTCCAGCTCGCGGATGTAATCGAAGCCATAGAGTTTGAAAATGTAGCCGGAATCGGAGCCGGTGGTGACGCGGCCGCCGTGGTTCTTGTAGTCGTTCAGGAAGCGCATCCAGATGCGATAGTTGTTCTTCCACTCCACCTCGTCCGCCGTCGTCCAGTTGAACCAGTACGCGCCGTGCGCGGTGCGGCTGGGCTGGTACCAGCGCCAGAGCGACGGCAGCGTGTAGCGGTCGTGCCACTCGGCGCGCATGGCCCGCGAGAGATCGCGGCTCGCTTCGTAGATCGTCAGCGTCGGATCGATGTTGAATTTCTTCGCGATCAGCTCATCGATGACGGCGTTCCACTTGTCGCTGCCCGGCGGCGCTGCCTGCTTCCACAGCCGGCCGGCCTGGCCGAAGCGGTCGCGTTCATCGTTGTAGTTGTAGCCAACCGGATAGTCCTGAATCGTTTTGTCCGTGAAGAGCGCCTCGGGCAATCCGTACCAATGCTCCATGCCGCCGAGTCCCATGCGCGCGGCGTCGACGATGTTGGAGCGGGCCACGCCCATCTGCGCGAGATGGGTGGTCGATCCGAGGTGAAGTTTGTTCGCTTCGTCGATCAGGGCGGAGAGGATTTCAGGATCGAAAACCGGATCGCCGGAGCTGAGAATCTTGATTCCGTCGGCGCCTTTCTTCGAAACCCATTGCACGAATTTGCGGGCCTGCTCGGGAGAGTCGATCGCGCCGCCGTCCCATTGCCGGCGATTCGTGAAGACGTACGGAAAGAGCCGCGGCGCGACGATCTCGTTGCGCGCGCTGCGTTCGCGTTCGTGCAGGCACCAGTCGACGCCATTGCCGCATCCCGGCTCGCGCACGCTGGTGATGCCGTGCGCCATCCAGAGCTTGAACACGTACTCGGCCGTCGTGCCCTGCTCGGCGCCGCCGGAGTGGCCGTGCATGTCGATGAATCCGGGCAGAACCCAGATGCCGGTGCCGTCGATCTCCTTGACCGCATCCTTCGGCCGGGCTTCCGGCTTGATCGGCACCTTCGGAAATCCGACGCTGCGCACTTCGCGGATGCGGTTCCCTTCGATGACGATGTCCACCGGCCCGATCGGCGGCGCGCCGGTACCGTCGACGAGCGTGACGCCGCGGATGATGAGCCGCGTCCAGGGTCCTTCACCTTCTTTGCGATCGGGAGCGTACGGCGGTGGCGCGGCTAGAACGGCGGCGGTGAAGGCGAAGATCAGCAGCGCGTATTTCATAAAAGCGATTGAACCACAGGGAACAGTTCACGCGGAGGCGCGGAGGCGCGGAGGGAAAAGA
>JBAVBF010000067.1:0-9421 GCA_049586115.1 Thermoanaerobaculia bacterium
GACCACGCCAGCGCGGCGACGCCGGTCACGTGCGGCGTGGCCATCGACGTTCCGCTGAGATTTCCGTAGTCGTCCAGATACGTGGAAAGCGTAAGGCTCTCCTGTTTTTCGTTCGCCAGCAGGTTCAGACCGTCCGCATTGGACATCGTCACGACGACCGGCCAGTCGTACGCAAGGTCCGATGGATTGTCGTAACAGACGTCGCCATCGCAGATCGACGTGATCAGCGTCCAGGTGGTGATGGTGGTGAGGTTATTGTTGAAGATGACCGCGCCGATCGCTCCGGCCGCGCGCGCATTGCGCACTTTGTCCGAGAAGGTAATCGACATGCCGCGCGACATGACGGCGATACGGCCGCGCGTCTCGGGCGGGAAGTCGCCCGCCGCTCCGTACCCGCACGAGACCCACTCGCCGGTCACGTCGCCGAGCTTCGTGCCGGTCATCATCGCCGACGGCACGACGGTGCCATCGCCGACAGTCGTGACGCCGCGTTTGATCGATCTCGTCGGCAGCGTGGAAAGGATCGAAACTCCCGGCGCGACGACGTTGAGCGTCGGTCCGATGTCGGAGAAGTCAGCTCTGATCTTGTTGTTGTCGACGGCTCCGACGGAAACGACGCCGGGCAGCGCGGCTGGATAAAGCATGTCGTAGAAACCGCCGTCGTTGCCAGCCGCCGCGATGCAGAGCACGCCGTCGGCGATGAGCCGCTGAAAGGCGTCTTCCACGGGAGGTGTCAGTTCATGCGAGCCGAGCGACATGCTCATGATCCAGTTGCCGCCCTTGGCGTGCTTCGAGGCCAGCAGCCAGTCGGCCGCGGCGACGAGGTTTTCGTCGGTGCCGTTGCCGTCGGCATCGAGCACTTTCACCGCGTACATGCGCGCTCCGGGCGCGACTCCGACCACGCCGATGTTGTTGTCAAGCGCTCCGATGATTCCGGCTACGTGCGTGCCGTGCAGGTTGTCGTCGTTGAAGTCTTCCTGCTTCGTGAACGTGTTGTAGCCGCCGGCGATGTTCGCTGCGAGATCGGCGTGCGCGATGTCGACGCCCGTGTCGATGATGGCAATGTTGACGTTGCCGCCGCGCGTGAGCGGCCAGACGTCGCGCGCGTGCAGAAGGTCGATGTTGGGCGGGATGACTTGCTTCGCGTTCAGAGGCGACTCCTCCGTCCGCGGTGCGAGTCGCGGCGCGACACTGTCGGCCGCATGAATCGCGACCGTGCGGCTGACGTAACGCACGCCCGCGGACTTGCGCATCTCCGCCGCTTCGGCATCGGTGAGATCGACGGCGAATCCGTCGATGGCATCGAAGGTCCGCACATTGCGCGCGGTCACTTCGCCGGCGCTGAGAACGTGCAGCTTCATGAGCCGCGGCGCGTGCGTCGTCGCGACGAGATAGCGATGCGTCTCAGCAGCGAAGAGCGATGGGACAAGAAACAGCGAAAGAGCCAGAATCGTTTTCATAGGTTGTCAGTGCCCGCGTCGTCCCTGAAGGCGAGCGTGAACCTGGAACGCGCCCGGGTTGAGCAATCTCGCCGCGCCGTACGCGTCGAGGAGGCCGAAGCCGAACGTGGTGTCTCTCCCTGCCGCGCCGAGGTCCGTCGCCGAATTGAAAAGGGCAGTCTTGACCGCGGAGGCAGAGGCTGTCGGCGCGACGCTCCAGACCAGGGCCGCGACACCGACGGCGTGCGGACAGGCCATCGATGTTCCGTTCTCGGTTTCATAGTCGTCCGCGACAGTCGTTGCGGTCAGGGCGGAGGCCACGGAAGCGGTGCGCAACGCCTCGCCGTCCGCGTAGGAGATGCCGATGTCGACTGGCCACGGAAATGCCAGATCGGCTGGGTCGTCCTTGCAATTTGAGCTTGTTCCGTTGTCACATGCGGGATCTTTCTGACCGGTGGTTGCATTCACCTTTCCGATCAGCGTCCAGCTGCCGAACAAGTCGCTGCCACACGTCGACGGCGTCGCGGCAATCGAGCAGTTGTAGATGACTACCGCCTTCGCGCCAGCTGCGAGTGCGTTCCTGGTTTTCGCATTGAACGTCGCTGATCCGCGTTGAATCAGTGCGATGTTGCCTTTGACCGAGGTTGGAAAATCGGCGGTGGTCGCACCGAGGCCGCAGTAGACGTATTGACCGTTCTGCGTCCCGTTGGCCGATCCCGCCAGCGCGAAGTTGTCGAAGGACGCGTTCGAAGTCGTCAGGAATCCGTTGACTCCCTTGCCGACGATGTAGGTTGAGAAAACGCCGACTCCGGGCGCAGTGACTGCGATCTCCGGACCCTGATTCGAGAAGTCGGCGATTTTGCTTGCCGAATCGATCGCACCGACGGCGATGACGCTGGAAAAGCCCGCGGGGTAACTCACCGTCGCGATGTGACTCACCGTCGAGTCATTGCCGCTCGCGGCGAAAACGAGCACGCCGGCGTCGGCGAGCCTCTGACAGGCGGACTGCATCGTCGCGGAAGGCGTCGGCGAACATTGGTCGCTTACCGAAACGTCGGTGCACTGGCCGAGCGACATATTGACGATCCAGTTGCCGCCCAGCTCTGTCTTCTTCGAAAGCACCCAGTTCAAGCCGGACGCAATCGTCGCGTTACTGCCCGTTGCCTTGCCACTGCCGTCCGGCGCCAACACCTTCGCCGACCAGAGCTTCACATTCGGCGCGACACCGACCACTCCGATCCCGTTGTCCGCCGCGCCGATCGTGCCCGCAACGTGCGTCCCGTGTCCGTCGTCATCCCTCGGGTCATTCGTTCCGGTGACGGCATTGAAGCCACCCTGGTAGTGGTCTTTGAGCTCAGGATGCGTGTAGTCGATTCCGGTATCGACGATCGCGACGTTGATGCCATCCCCTTTCGCGATCGGCCAGACGATGGGAGCGTGGACCATGGTGATCCCGTACGGAGTGACCTGCGCGTTCGCAGGATGCGACATCGGTGCGATGTGCCGGGCGGGCGCAGGCGCGTCGAGCGCGAAGAATTTGATGTCGGCGCTCTCCACATATTGAACCGACGGATCGTTCCGCAGCGTCTGTACTTCGGCATCCGTCAGATTCGCAACGAATGAATCGAGATACTGGAAGTCCTCGGTGATGCGGTCCGCGAACACGGCGCGCTTCGTCGCGTGCACGGCATCGGACTTCATCGCCACGATGTAGCGCTGCGTCGGCTGCGCGACGGCCGCCGATGGAACGGCCAGAAGAAGGATTGCGAACGTCGGCGCTTTCATCATTGCGGTCATTGCTTGAAATTGACTAGTAAGTCGACCAATAAAAACGCGGCGCCCGAAGGCGCCGCCGTATCGGTGTCGTTGAGATTGCCGCAAGTCCTCAGCACTGATTCTCGAGGTAACAGGTCCCACTAGGGTGCCATGTTCCACACGAATTTATCGACCACTCATCGGTAACCACAGTGTGAAAGCTGCATTCGTATTGATAATAATGATGGAACTTACCGTCCATTGTGCCACTGCGATCTCGGAAGCCACTACACGATAACGTGTCGTGGCCATTTTCGAAGCTGACACACCAGACTCCGTAGCTGTCAACAGTTCCCGAATAGTACGTATCAGAAAACGAATAACGCGGGAGAGCTGCCGCTGGCTGTGTAAATGACGCAATCAGCAGGACGGCAGATAGGTCAACAGCACGAGTGGCAATATTTTTCATATGAGCCTCCACTCGCAGCACCTTACCACGCGTGCTTCAGATAAGTTAGCCATCTTCAGCAAGTCAGTGTCCGCGACGTCCGGCCATCCGGCCAGTGACAGGCCCGATTACTGGACCGGGATTGAACGCGGAAGGGTTGAGCATCTTGGCGGCGTCGAGCGCATTGACGAGACCGTAGCCGAACGTATCATCTTTGCCGGGAGCGCCGAGGTCCTTCGCCGTCTGCTCGAGGGCCGTGGCAACGTTAGCCGCGGTGGAGTTCGGAGAGGCAGCCCACACCAGGGCAGCGGCACCGACGGCATAGGGGCACGACATGGAAGTTCCCTGTTCGTAGGCGAACTGCTCGAAACCGGAACTCATCGTGATGGTGGCGTTCGGTGTCGCGAGGAGCGCCTGACCGTCTGCCTGCGTGATCCCCAGGAACGGCGCGGTGGCCGGGATTGCCGCCGCCGTTTTTGCGGTGGTGCCCAACGCCGCATTGAGGGGTCCGTCCACATTGTTGTAAACGATGATTCCGATTGCACCGGCTTTCGCGGCATTTGATGCTTTATCGATAAAGGTCAACGTGCCGCGCTGCACCAATGCAATCTTTCCTTTCACAGTTGCGGGAAAGTCGGCCGGATTGCCGAGGCCGCAGGACACAAACGTGCTGGTGATTCCGGTCGTGTTTGGCGGACACGCGGAATACGTCAAGGGGACGAGCTTGGTGGCATCGCTGGCGTCAGCGTAGTCGGCGCGCAGAGCCGCGATTTTGCGTCCGTCATTCGTCGACACCATCGGTGAGACAAAGGTCGACAAGATACCCACCCAGGTGCTCGAATCGGCGTCGCTGCACGCCTCACAACCTGGGGCGACGAGTTTCAGATCTGCTCCTCGCTGCGAAAAGGTGGCGATCGCGTTCGTCTTCTCGACGGCACCGACCGAAACCACGGTCGGATATGCGGCCGGATATGCGAGGCCCACCGAATCGGGGTAGCCATTGCCCGATGCTGCGAAAACGAGAATTCCGGCATCAGCAGCGGTCTGGAACTGAGTCTGCTCCGCGGGGGATGCCTGGTCCGCGCCCAGCGAGAGATTGATGATCCAGTTTCCGCCGATCTCTTTCTTCTTGTCGACGACCCACTGCACGGCCGAGATGATGTCGCTCGTGCGTCCGCTGCCGCAGGTATCGAGAACCTTCAGCGAATAGATGTCGACATCGGACGCGACGCCCACGACGCCTGCGCCGTCATTGGCCGCTGCGATGATGCCGGCGACGTGCGTACCGTGGCCGGCGTCATCGAGAGGATCGCCGGTGCGGTTGACGAAGTTGAAGCCGCCCTTGAAGACGCCAGCCAACTCCGAGTAGTTGTAGTCGATGCCGGTGTCGATGATGGCCACGTGAATGGCCGGTCCGTTCGCCAGCGACTTGCCACGCGTCACCGGCCACACCGCCGGCGCGTTGACGCTGTCCATTCCGAATGGAGTGGTCTGCTTGCCCGCCGTAATGGTGTCGACCAACGCGTGGCGCTCCAGGTCAGGCTCGATCGAAATGGTCGTGCCCGACGCTTTGAGCGCGGTGATTTCGGCGTCGGTGAGATTGGCCGCGAAGCCGTTGATGCCGGACAGCTCGCGAAGGTCGCGCTCGTCGGCGCTGATGTTCGGATCGAACATCGCCGAAAGCGATTTGGCGGCGAAGTGGGTGCTCGGTTTCGTCATCACGATGACGGCTTGCGTCGGCGCTGAGGCGAACGCGGTGAGCGGGGCGATGAACAACAGGGCGACGAAAGCTGCGCGTTTCATCCGGTCGTAGACCTCACTTTTTCTTGGATTTGGACTTGCGTTGATTGCGAAGGACAACGCCACGCCAATTTAGTTATTCCGTGTAGCGATATCGGTGGATCGGGATACGGTAGCTTACTTTTTGCTACTCTGCGCTGCCATGACCGACTGGAAAACAAACCTGATCAATGACGCCGCCGGAATCGCCGATCTTCTCCGCGACACCAGGACGATTGCCGTGCTCGGCATCAAGCCCGAATCGCACGCCGACCAGGCCGGCTACTACGTCCCCGCTCACATGGCCGAGGCCGGCTACGACATCATCCCCGTTCCTGTTTACTACCCCGAAGTCACGCAAATCCTCGGCAAGCCTGTGTTCCGCAAGCTCGCGGACATCGGCCGGACGATCGACATGGTCAATGTCTTCCGCCGTCCGAACGACATTCCGCCACACGTCGACGACATCATCGCCGCGAAGCCGAAGAGCGTCTGGTTCCAGCTCGGCATCCGCAACGATGAGGCCGCGCAAAAACTCGCCGAGGCCGGCATCAAGGTGGTGCAGGATCGCTGTCTGATGGTCGAAGAGGGACGGATCCGCCGGTAACTACGCTTGCGGCGTCCGCATGTCAGGCGGAAGTTTCCGCCGGCTGGCTACGCGATGGACGAATCCTTCGACGGGCCCGCCGACGATGAGGATGATCATTGCGAAGGCGAGTGCGATCAGCGCAGCGATCCACTGCCCGACGCCGCAGGCAATCCCAAGCGATGCCACGAGCCAGATCGACGCAGCGGTGGTGAGCCCGCTCACCATCTCATGCTCGGCTTTCAGAATCGCGCCGCCGCCAAGGAACCCGACGCCGGCGATGATCCCCTGAATGGCGCGGCTGATCGCGTCGACATGCAGCGCCGCCGAATCGAAACGGACGACGACCAGCGTGACTAACGCTGATCCCAGTGCTACCAGCGCATGCGTCCGCATCCCGGCCGGCTTCCGCCGCACTTCGCGATCGAGCCCGATGCAAGCGCCGATGGCCGCCGCCGCGAAGAGGCGAAGGATGACCTCGGTGGTATCAGCAGGAAGGTTCGGCACGTCGCGGATTCTTTCACAGGCGAGGGAGGCGGCGTCGTGCCGTGTGGGTCAGCGCGAGGATGAAGATGCGCCATCCGTGACTTCGTAAAGAGGTAGTAACTAAGACGCTCAAGATAGAGTCGGCGCGCACTGGGGCGCCGCGTTGCGCCGATGCTTGCGCCGATCTCAGGGTGATCGACGATGAGAAGTATTGACCGCTCGAGATCCTCATCGAATGCCGACGGCGCTTTGTCGCGGTTTTCCCGCCACCAGCCTCTCGCTTTCGCGATCTCGCGCTTGGCGCTCGTTAGCTAGCGCTCGTCGAGGTCTCCTCCGCTTCCGGCGTTAGCTCATCATTCATGACGTCCCCAATGGGACCTCGGCCACGGACGCATTCCCCTTCGCCAGCAATCGCGTCAGCCAGAGATTCGTCATCTTCTCAACCACCGTGTTTTGCCGCAGTCGCGCGCGAAGGTTCGCGAAATCGACGCTGTCGAGCGGCTGGTCCTGATTTAAGCAGGAGAAGATGAACGACTCTTTGCCGGTGATCGGGTCGACGTGGCGCTGCAGGCATTGCGCGCAGACCTGTTTCATCATGCATTGCATCGGCGAATTGATCGAGCCGATGCCGACGTGCGTGTCATTGAGGTACGGTGCGAGGAGGCCGTGACGCGCGTCTTTCACCGCGCGCATCATGCCGTCGGAACCGATGGCGATGAGGCGGTTGATGGTCCGCAGATCGATCTCCGGCGCGTTCTGCGCGTAGGCGAGCATCGACTGCACGATGTTGCCGGTGAACCCGCGGTCCTGCGGACGTCGCGGCGCGATCGGCTCGCCTGCGTCGACGGACCAGATCACCTGATCGGTGCCGGCCTCGATCTCATCGCGTTTGAAAACGTCGTCCTTCTTCTTGTAGCCGGCGAAGTAGACGACTTTGCAGCCGGCCTCTTTAAATGCTCGGGCGATCGAGAAGAGCACCGCGTTGCCAAGTCCGCCGCCGGCGAGGAGGACGGTCTCGTTGCGCGGGATTTCGGTAGGCGCGCCGGTGGGACCCATGACCACGACCGGTTCGCCGATCTTGAGCTGCGCGACGAGCCGCGACGATCCGCCGAGCTCGAGGACGATCAGCGAAAGAAGTCCCCGCTCCGGATCGGTCCATGCGCCGGTCAGCGCGATCCCTTCCATCGTCAGACTCGTTCCGTCGACCACCGGCGCATTCGCTTCGAAGTTCTGCAGGCGGAAAAACTGGCCCGGCTCGAAGTGTCGCGATGCGAACGGCGCGCGCACGACCACTTCCACGATCGTCGGCGTGAGTCGATTGACCTGATGCACGACCGGAAGCAGTCCGTCATCGAGCGTGCGCAGGAGATCGTTCCATTGCGACTCGCGGACCGACTGCGCTTCCGGCGAGCGATCGAGCTGCATCAACTCGGCAGCGAAGAGTCGCGTCACGAACGGATAGCCGTCCTTCGCCGACGCCATCGCCTTCACGACGTTGCCGGCGTAGCGCGGATGGTTGTCGCCGTAGAACGTGATCCGCTTCGTGCCGCGTTGGTACGAGGTGAAGAAGCCGGTCTCCGTGTTGCCGTCGACTTCAATGAGCTCCGTGCCGGATGTCGCGAAGCTCTGAAAAAACTGTCCGTACTTGTCGAGCTTGAACGTGCCGGGATGCTCCTTCTCGTAGATCACGTTCGGGCTAGTTCCCGCCGCCACCATCACGCTGCGCGCGGGCAGTTCGATGATGGTCCCCGAATCCTTCCAGCGCCCGTCTTCGACGACCTGTTTCTCGAAAAGCAGCGACTTAACATGCCCGAATTCGTCGGCGACCGCCTCGATCGGCGAAAGGCTCTCCGCGTACGCGATCCCTTCCTCGAACGCCTTGATCACCTCTTCGTGATTGAGCCGGTACGCCGGCGCGTCAGTGATCGACTTTCGATACGCGATGGTCACGCCGCCCCAGCTGCGAACGAGTGGGATAAAGTCCGGCCGGTCTCCCTCCGCTGCCGCTCTCCGCCTCTCCGCGCGCACCGCGCGACCGTGCCCCAGAAATTCGTCGAGGATCAGGAGTTCTTCGCCGTCATACCCGCCGCGAACAACGGATTCGCCAAATTCGGAGGACAGCGTTTCGTAGCGATCGAGGATCTTCTCCACCTGCAGCGGGTAGTACGCGAACAGCTCCGTGGCCGTATCGATCGCGGTAAGTCCGCCCCCGATGACCACCGCCGGCAGCCGCACCTGCAGATTGGCCATGGCCGACTTTTTCCCCGCGCCGGTCAGCTGCAGCGCCATCAGGAAATCGCTGGCCTTGCGGATGCCGCGAATCAGGTTGTTCTTCATCCGCACGATCGTCGGCGTCCCCGCGCCGGCGGCGATGGCGATGTGATCGATGCCGAGCGTGTCGAAGGCGTCTTCGATGGTCAGCGTCCCGCCGAAACGGACGCCGCCATAGACGCGGATGTTGTTCTTCCGCTCCAGCGCGATGCGGATCACCTTCAGGAAGTTCTTGTCCCACCGGACGGTGATGCCGTACTCCGACACGCCGCCGAAGCCGGCCAGGATGCGCTCGTCCAGCTCTTCCCACAGAACCTTCCGCGCATCGCGAATCGGTTCGCGCAGCCATCTGCTATCGATTGGTTCGATCTTCAGCGCATCAATCGCCACGACGCCGAATCCTTCGTTGGCGAGGTAGTGCGCGAGCGTGTAACCGGCCGGGCCGAGTCCGACCACGAGCACGTTCTTGCCGTTGTAGGGGAGCGCCATCGGGCGGCGCACGTTCAGCGGATTCCAGCGCGTGAGCAGCGAGTAAATCTCGAAGCCCCACGGCAGCCAGAGCACGTCGGTCAGCGCGCCGGTCTCGATCTGCGGGATGTTCACCGGGTCCTGCTTCTGGAAGATGCACGACTTCATGCAGTCGTTGCAGATGCGGTG
>JBAVBF010000068.1:0-2808 GCA_049586115.1 Thermoanaerobaculia bacterium
GGGTGAAGGGTGAAGAGTGAAAAACAGGCCGCGGCACCCCATTTCACTCTTCACTCTTCACCCTTCACTCTTCCCCTGTGCTAAGTTCCCACGCCGCAGTTGATTGGAGAGACATGATCAAATTCGGGACCTCGGGGTGGCGCGGCATCATCGGAGAGGATTTCACCTTCGACAACGTCCGCATCGCCAGCCAGGGCATCGCAAATTACTTGAAGAAGGCGAACCAGAAGGGACGTGGCGTCGTCATCGCGTATGACACCCGTTTCCTCTCCGAGAAGTTCGCATCGGAAGCGGCCCGCATCCTCGCCTTCAACGACATCCACGCCTACCTCTGCACGCGCGACGTTCCGACGCCAGTGGCGTCGTTCGAGACGGTGCGCCGCAAAGCGATGGGGGCGATCAACTTCACCGCGTCGCACAATCCGCCCGAGTACAACGGCCTGAAGTTCTCGACGTCGAACGGCGCGCCGGCGCTGCCGGAGATCACGAAGCAGATCGAGGACGAGATCAACAAGGTCGCGGCCACCGGCCAGCGCGTCGATGTCTACGAAAAGGCCGAGCTGATCGAAGAGATCGATCCGAAAGATCGCTACCTCGACGGCCTCAAACAGAAAGTCGACGTCGACACGATCCGCAAGAGCGGACTGCGCATCGCCATCGATTCGTTGTTCGGCACGTCGCGCGATTACCTTGACTACTTTCTCCTTGAGTCGGGCGTCGAGGTGAAGATCATTCACAACTATCGCGATCCGTACTTCGGCGGGTTCTCCCCCGAGTGCAATGAGAAAAACCTCGGCGAGCTTCGCAAGGTCGTCACCGAGGAAGGCTTCGACCTCGGCCTGGCCACCGACGGCGACGCCGATCGCTTCGGCATCATCGACGACCGCAACCGCTTCGTGTCGCCGAACGTGATCCTGTCGCTGCTGGCGATCTATCTGAAGCGCGAGCGCAAAATCCCCGGGGGTCTCGCGCGCTCGGTCGCCACGACGCATCTCATCGACGCGATCGCGAAGAACCTCGACGTCGAGCTGCACGAGACGCCGGTCGGCTTCAAGTACATCGGCGAGCTGATTCTCGACGACAAGATCGCCATGGGCGGCGAGGAAAGCGCCGGCATGTCGATGTACCGGCATCTTCCCGAAAAGGACGGCATCCTGGCCTGCCTGCTGGTCGCGGAAATGGTCGCGCACACGGGCAAGAAGCTGAACCAGTTGATCGAGGAGATGTACGAGGAGTTCGGCTACTTCTACTCGAAGCGCATCGACATGAAGCTGACGCCCCAACTCAAAGATTCGCTGGCCGAGAAACTCGCCAATCCGCCGAAGTCGATCGACGATTTCACCGTGCGCGAGGTCAACAAGACCGACGGCGTGAAACTCATCTTCGACAACAGCGCGTGGTTGCTATTCCGGTTGTCCGGCACGGAGCCGGTCGCGCGTATCTATGCCGAGGCGTGCAGTCCGAAGGATTTGAAACACGTGCTCGATGCGGGGAAGAAGTGGGCGCTGAGCTAGAAGAAAAACGACATGCGCTACCCCTTCGAAAAGCACTTCCTGGTCTGCATCGGCGGACGTTGCGGTAATCCCGATCGCGGCATCGAGCGTGGGGAGTTCATCCACGCCGAGCTCAAGGGGCACAACAAGAAGATGGGACGCAAGCCGCTGGTGCGCGTCTGCACCGTGTCGTGTCTCGATCTCTGCGACCACGGTCCGAACATGATCGTCGATGGCGACGTCTACTCGCATCTCACCCGCGAGCTCGCGCGCGAGGTCTACGCCGGCGTGATGGGCGACGGACCTTCGCGCGATGATCTGCAGCTGAGCGAGGCGGAGTTTCAATCCGGCACCAGCGCGGCCGTGAAGAAATAGTTCGCGGAGACACGGAGAAAGCCGCGAACTCCTCCGCGTCTCCGCGCCTCCGCGTGACCGGTCCTCCTTTTGCACTGCCGCCGCTCCGGAGGGTTTACCGATGTTGAAGCGCACTTCATTTCTAGCACTCGTTTTGGTCGTTGGTTTTGCTGCCGGCTGCGGCTCCGGCGGCCTGGGCGCGTCCGGCAACAGCGTCTCGCTCGATCAGGAATGGCAGCTCGGCAATCAGATGGCGGCGCAGGTCGCGCAGCAGATGCAGCTCAGCAATGACGCCACCGCCAAGGCGTATCTGACCGCGGTCGGCGAACGGATCCACGCCGCGACACCGCTTGCGGATCGCCCGTTCACCTTCGATATCGTCAACGATCCCAGCGTCAACGCATTCAGCATTCCCGGCGGCCACATCTACATCAACGCCGGTCTCATTGCGCAGGCGGACAAGGCCGACGAACTGGCCGGCGTCGTCGCGCACGAGATCAGCCACGTCGTCGCGCGCCATGTCATCAAACAGGTCGAAACGCAGCAGCAGATCGGCGTGATCGGCGCCATTCTTCTCGGCCAGAATCCGAACGGACTGCAGCAGCTATTGGCGCAGGTGATCGCCGGCGGCGCGATGGCCCGTTTCAGCCGCGCCGACGAGAAAGAAGCCGACGACCTCGGCCTGCAGTTCATGACCAAAGCCGGCTACGACCCGCACGGCATGCTGGATATGTTTCAGAAGCTGCTCAGTCTCGAGAAAGGCGGCAATAGCTCCGTGACACGATTTTTTGCCGACCATCCCGGCACGCAGGACCGGATCAACGACATCTCCGGAAAGATCGCGAAGATGGGCAATCCAACCGGCATCGTCGATGACCCGGCGTTTCACTCGAATTTGAAGGATCGCGTGGCGAGGTAGGTCCTGTCATCCTGAGCCGCCGAAGCTGCGTAGGCGAAGCCG
>JBAVBF010000069.1:0-3281 GCA_049586115.1 Thermoanaerobaculia bacterium
AGACCTGCCAGCGAGCCGCTGGCGGTACAGCCGTCGAGCCGACGGCGCTACGTCTCGACGCCTCGCAAAATGCTTACGTTGGGCCGTTCCGCGAAGCGGATCGCTCCTTACGAATATACGCTGATGAAGCGCGCGGTCAGCGCGGCGGCCATGCTCAGTTCGAACGGAACGTGCACGAGCGGGTGGATGGCGTTGTAGGTGTGGCTGGCGTTGGCGATGATCACGCGCGACGGATCATCCGCGTACGACGCGATTTCGGCTGACTCCGCGACGGGCACACTCTCGTCGCGCGCGCCGTGGATGATCAGGATCGGATGCTCGATCTGCGTGACGCATTTGAGGATGTCGAGACGATCGCGGTTTGCTTCGATGTCGTCGAGCATGCGCGTCGACATCCGCATCATCTGTTTCGTGCGCGTGTTCTCGGCCTCGAGGTAGCCGACGCGGCGCCAGAGCGATTTCGTGGCGTCGTCCCAGCGGTCGGTGCGCGCGATCGCGCTCCAGGTGACGATGCCGCAGAGGTTCTCGATCCCGCTCGCCGCGAGCAGCGACACGCCACCACCGCGCGAATGGCCGACCAGAAACGTCGGGGCGTCGACGCGCTGCTGCGCGTAACGCACGACTTTCTGCAAATCGGCGATCTGTCCCGAGTACGTATCCTCGGCGAACAGATCGAGCCGGTCGAACGTCTCCGGATTCTCGTCGATCCCGCTGCGCGACATGTTGAAGCGGCAGACGGCGAACCGATGATTGCAGAGCGTCTCGCCGAGCCAAGGAAAGAATCCCCAATCCTTGAATCCCTTGAAGCCGTGCACGATGACGGCAAGCGCCTTCGCACCCGGCGGAATGTCGAGATCGCCACGGATGGGAAGCCCTTCGTCGCTGAGGATGGTGAACTGCATGTTGATCGTCCCTGTCATCCTGAGCCGCCGGAGCGACGTAGCCGAAGGCGTAGTCGCGCAGGACGGTCGAAGGACCCCCTTCTTGCTTGCATCGTGATTACCGCCGAGCTACCTGGTTACCAGCTGGGGGTCCTTCGACCGCCCTCCGCTGCTCCGGCTTCGCCTACGCAGCTCCGGCGGCTCAGGATGACAATCTACACATTGAACCGGAACAGAATCACGTCTCCGTCCTGCACCACGTAATCTTTCCCTTCGCTGCGCATCTTCCCGGCAGACTTCGCTGCCTGCTCGCCGCCGAGGGTGATGTAGTCGTCGTAGGCGATCGTTTCGGCGCGGATGAAACCGCGTTCGAAATCGCTGTGGATCTTGCCGGCTGCTTGCGGACCTTTCGAGCCGCGCTCGATGGTCCAGGCGCGCGCTTCCTTTGGTCCTGCGGTGAAGAACGTTTCGAGATTGAGAAGCTTGTACGCGGCGCGGATCAAAACGTTCAGGCCTGGCTCTTCGAGCCCCATTTCTTTGAGGAAATCGGTGCGCTCGGCGGGAGGAAGATCAGAGATCTGCGCCTCCAGTTCCCCGCAGATGACGACCATCTCGCCTCGTTTCTCCGCAGCGATCGCCCGAACCTTGGTCACCAGCGGAGTCTCGTTGCCGAGGTCGGACTCACCAACGTTCGCAACGTAGAGGACCGGCTTGAGCGTGATCAGGCTCAACTCGCGCAGCGACTCGCGCTCAGCGTCGGTGAAGTCAACCGCGCGCAACGGCGTCCCTTTGTCCGCGGCTGCCTTCGCTTTCTCCAGCGCCTCGGCCTGCACGACGTACTCCTTCTGACCGACGCGCGCGAGGCGGCCGACGCGGTCGAGCTTCTTGCCGACGGCGTCCATGTCGGCCAGCAGCAATTCGGTCTCGATCACTTCGATGTCACGCTCGGGATCGACGGAGCCCTCGACGTGCACGACATTCGGATCGTCGAAGCAGCGCACGACATGCAGGATGGCGTCCGTCTCGCGGATGTTGGCGAGGAACTGGTTGCCGAGTCCCTCCCCTTTCGATGCGCCGCGCACGAGGCCGGCGATGTCGACGACTTTGAGATCGGTATAAACGGTCTGCTTGCTCTGCGCGAGCAGGGCGAGCTTATCGAGGCGCGCGTCGACGACCGGCACGATGCCGACGTTCGGTTCGATGGTGCAGAAGGGATAGTTCGCGCTCTGCGCCCCGGCGGCGGTAAGCGCATTGAAGATCGTCGACTTGCCGACGTTCGGCAGCCCGACGATTCCGACAGAAAGACCCATGTGTGTGTTGCTCCTCTGTACTGCGGCGGGAGGAACGGATGAGTGGAGGGTGCGATTCCTGGGAACGCGGGCGTCCCGCCCGCCGTCTACGAAACCAGCCGAGCCGCCATCTCCGCCGCGCCGAGCAGACCCACCTTCGGATTCGTGATCAGGTTGACCGGAATCGCGGCGAGGATGTTTTGAAAGCGCCCCTTGCGCAGGAAGGCTTCCATGAATTTTCCGTCGGTGAAGCGATCGATGTTCTTTGCCGCGACGCCGCCGGCGAGATAGACGCCGCCGCGCGCGAGCAGCCGCAACGCCATGTTGCCGGCCTCGGCACCGTAGATGTCGACGAAGACCGCGAACGTCTTTGCCGCGATCGCATCACCTTCCACGAGCGCCTTTGCGATCTCCATCGGAAGCGTTTCTTCATACGGCCGATCGTGTCCCGATAAAAAGTTGTGGATGTTGACCAGTCCCATGCCCGACAGGAGTCTTTCCCAACTGACGTGTCCGTACTTCGCATGCAGGTTGAGAAAGAGACGCGTCTGCTCTTCATCCTGCGGCGCGAAATCAGCGTGACCGCCTTCGGATGGGACGACGTTCCACTTCATCCCATCGTGAACGAGGTTCGCTTCGCCGAGGCCGGTGCCTGCGCCGAGGATGGCGATGGGGGCGAAGTTGACGCGCGTGCCGGCGTTGAGAACGGTGAAATCGGCCGGCGCGAGGATGGGAACGCCGAGGGCGACCGCATAGAAATCGTTGATGAGACTCACACGGCCGATTGCAAACTGTTTGGCCAGCACCAACGCGTCGATCTTCCAGGTCAGATTCGTGACCTCGGCACGATCGGCGAAGACCGGACCGGCCACGGCGAAGCATGCTGCATCGATCGGCGCGGGAACGTGTTCCTTCACGAAGGCGTCGAGCATCGCGTCGAACGTCGCATACGCGTGACTCTCATACCGCTGCTCCGCGAGGACGGTGCGACCCGCTTGCGACGCATCGACAAGTTGCAGCAGAACCTTCGTCCCGCCGATGTCCCCTGCGACGATTTTCATGCGCGGTAGTTTTGCACAAGAACGTTTTCACGCGGAGACGCGGAGGCGCG
>JBAVBF010000070.1:0-6160 GCA_049586115.1 Thermoanaerobaculia bacterium
CTCTCCGCCTCTCCGCGAACTCCGCGTGAAACCGTTCCCTCTTGGCAGAGGAAGCTACGGTGCAACTTACAATCTCCCGATGCGCAAGTTCGTTTTCATCCTCGCCTTCCTCCTCGCCGCCACCGCGTCCGCCGCTACGTTCGATGAGACGTTCCTCGATCGCACGATGCGCGTGAACTACTTTCACACCGGCAATCATGGCGACGAGATCATCGCGATCGATTCGGTCGTGTCGGATGGTCCGTGGCCGGGCAGCCGCACCCGTCTCATCGACACGCTCAACCTCGGCAACTACTACTTCGAGGTCGTCGACCGCGATACGAATCAGGCGATTTACTCGCGCGGATTCGCATCCGTGTTCGGCGAGTGGCAGACGACGGACGAGGCGAAGGAACGCGCCGGGACGTTCGCGGAGTCAGTGCGTTTTCCGTGGCCGAAGAAGCCCGTCCAGCTCGTGATCAAGAAGCGCGATGCGAACGGCGCCTTTCAGCAGCTCTGGTCGACGCTGATCGATCCGTCGTCGCGCTTCGTGAATCCGTCCGAGCGCAAACCGGCCGGACGCGTTTGGAACGTGATCGAGAACGGCGCGCCTTCGGAGAAAGTCGATCTGCTCGTGATCGGCGAGGGCTACACGGAAAGCGAACTGCCGAAGTTCCACAAGGATGTCGAGCGGATGGTGGGGAAACTCTTCGCCACCGAACCGTTCAAGAGCCGGCGCAAGGATTTCAACGTGCGCGCGCTTGATCTCGCGGAGCCGGCCAGCGGCGTTCATCGTCCGCGCACGAATGACAATCGCCGGACGATGACGGGCGTGCAGTACAACATTTTCGATTCGGAGCGCTACGTGCTGACGCTCGACGATCACCGCATGCGCGATGTGGCGTCATCCGCTCCGTACGATTTCCTCGAAATCCTCGTCAACGAAAAGCAGTACGGCGGCGGCGGGATCTTCAATGACCAGGCCACGGCATGCGTCGACAGCGCGTTCGCAGAGTATGTGTTCGTGCACGAGTTCGGACATCACTTCGCGGCGCTGGCCGACGAGTACTACACGTCGCCTGTGTCGTACGCGACCAGCGGCAGCAGCGAGCATCCGGAGCCGTGGGAGCCGAACGTGACGGCGCTGCACGATCCGAAGAACGTGAAGTGGCGCGATCTCGTCGATTCCTCCACGCCGTTGCCGACACCGTGGGACAAGGATGCATTCGAGAAACACAGCCTCGAGATTCAGAAGGAGCGCGCCCATCTTCGCGCGATCAATGCTCCGGAGTCGGAGATGGACAAGCTCTTCACCGCCGAACGCGAATACGAAACCGCATTCCTCGGCGGCCAAAAGTTCGCGGGGAAAGTCGGCGCGTTCGAAGGCGCCGCGTACGAGCCGCGCGGACTCTATCGCCCCGAGGTCGATTGCATCATGTTCACGCGCGACGAGGTTGGGTTCTGCCGCGTGTGTCGCAAAGCGATCGAGCGGATCATCGATACGTATTCGCGGTAGCGGCCTGTCATCCTGAGCCGCCGGAGGCGTTGGAGCGCGAAGCGCGGAACGCCGCAGGACGGTCGAAGGACCCCCCACGTGCTTGCATCGTGCGTTTCCGCCGCCCGATCCGGGTTACCAGGAACAGGGTCCTTCGACCGTCCTACGCTCTTCGGCTTCGCCGAAGAAGCTTCGGCGGCTCAGGATGACAAATCACTTCCCCATCATCTTCTTGATCCTGCCGGCGAGGTCTTTTCCGACCAGCGACTCCGCCGCGTTGAGCACGTTCTGGATCGAGTCGAGCACGTCTTCGCTGCCGCTCCAGTGTTCGCGAAGGATGCTGGCGTCGACGCTGCCGAGGATCTTGTTGAGGACGTAGACGCCGAAGACGAGGTCGTCGAGGTATCCGGCTGGTCCCAGGATGGCCTCGGGGAGGAGATCGAACGGCATCACATAATACGCGACGGCGCTGCCGAGGAGGACTTTGTCCTTGCCGTTGACGCGCGCGTCGGTGGTGAGACGCCACAGGAGAATGAAGACGTCGGGGACGAGCAGCAGAAAGCCGGCGGTCTTGCCGACGACGGCGCCTTTGCTGTCGACGTAGCGCTGGATCGTGTTGCGGATGCGGTCGTAGAAGCGGGTGGCGCGGTCGCGCGGGAACTGCTCGTGTTCGGCGGCGTCATGAATCTCGCGCGCGAAATCGGCATCGGTCGCTTCTGCGACAGCGTCAGGTGTTTCTTCCATTGATTTCCTCCGAAGATGGCGGAAGGTCGGCGCCGCCTCGCCCGAGGGTTACCGCCAGACCGCCGTCGATGATCCAGATTTTCTGGATGTCGGCATCGATGAACGATGGCAAAAAGCGGTCCAACGAGACCACGAACGTGGCGGGGTCTTCGTAGCGCACGAGATCGGCCGGCAGACGGTTGCGGACGATGCCGAAGAGGAATTGCGGGATCGGCAGCGCGCCGAATGCGGATGCTGAGGCGATCGGAACGCGCACGGTGTGGCCGATCGGCTCGATCTCGCGAATGTCGACGGTAAACGGCACGCTGATGAACTTGCGGATCGAGCCGGAGATGCGCAGGAGGCCGTTAAAAAACTGCAGTTCCATCCGCTCGATGGGATCGACGCGGAACGAGGCCGCGAGCGCGTTGAGTTTCGCGCCGTCGACGCGTGCTTCGATCGTGTCCCAGGTGATAAAGCGTTGCATGGTCGTCGAAAGGTCAGGACGTTACGCTGACAGAAGCTCCGGACATCGACTGAGCTTGTATCATGCGCCCGCCTCATGCCGAAGCGCACCGATATCAAGTCCATTCTCATCATTGGATCCGGCCCCATCGTCATCGGACAGGCGTGCGAATTCGACTATTCGGGCACGCAGGCGTGCAAGGCGCTGAAGGATGAGGGGTACCGCATCATCCTCGTCAATTCGAATCCGGCCACGATCATGACGGACCCGGAGTTTGCCGACCGGACGTACATCGAGCCGCTGACGCCGGAGACGCTGGAGCGGATCATCGAGCGCGAGAAACCGGACGCGATTCTGCCGACGGTGGGCGGGCAGACCGGCATCAATCTGGCGATGGCGCTGTACGAAAACGGCGCGCTAGAGCGGCATGGCGTCGAGTTGATTGGCGCGAATGCGGAGGCGATCAAGACTGCCGAGGATCGCCAGCTTTTCAAAGAGAAGATGGTCGAGATCGGCGTCGAAGTGCCGCGCTCGGCATACGCGGCTTCCGTCGAGGATGCCGAGGAGTTCGCGGCGAATATTGGCTACCCGCTCGTAATCCGGCCGTCGTTCACACTGGGCGGATCGGGCGGCGGGATCGCCTACAACGTCGAAGAGCTGCGCAAGGTGGTCAGTCACGGGCTGGAGCTTTCGCCGGTGCATCGCGTGCTGGTCGAAGAGTCGGTGATCGGATGGAAAGAGTTCGAGCTCGAGGTGATGCGCGACAAGGCGGACAACGTCATCGTCGTCTGCAGCATCGAGAACCTCGATCCGATGGGCGTGCACACCGGCGACTCGATCACGGTCGCGCCGCAGCAGACGCTGACGAACGTCGAGTACCAGGCCATGCGCGATGAAGCCAAGCGGATCATCCGCGCCATCGGCGTGGAGACCGGCGGATCGAACATTCAGTTCGCGGTCGATCCGGCCACGGGACGGCGGCTGGCCATCGAGATGAATCCGCGCGTGTCGCGGTCGTCGGCGCTGGCGTCGAAGGCGACCGGCTTTCCGATCGCGAAGTTCGCGGCGAAGCTGGCGGCCGGTTACACGCTCGACGAGATCCCGAACGACATCACGAAGAAGACGCCGGCATCGTTCGAGCCGACCATCGATTACGTGGTCGTGAAGATCCCCCGCTTCGCGTTCGAGAAGTTTCGCAAGACGCCGCCGACGCTGGGGCTGTCGATGCAATCCGTGGGCGAGTCGATGGCCATCGGCCGGACGTTCAACGAGGCGCTGCAGAAGGGTTTGCGCTCGCTCGAAATCGGCGTGGCCGGACTGGAAACGCGCGGTTACGATCGTGACAAAGCGTCGACGATTCTTCGCACGCCGCAGCCGGAGCGCATCTTCGCGGTCGGCGACGCCTTGCGCGCGGGGATGACGGTCGAGGAGATCCATGCGATCTCGGCGATCGATTGCTGGTTCCTGCGTGAGATCCGCAAAATCATCGAGATGGAGAAGGGGCTTACGGCTGGGGGTCCTTCGACCGTCCTCCGCAACTCCGGCTTCGCCTCCGTCGCTCCGGCGGCTCAGGATGACAGTGCGGCGCTGCTGAAGCTCAAACGGGAAGGGTTTTCCGACAAGCAGCTCGCGGCGCTCACGAACAAATCGGAGACCGAGGTTCGCGAAGAGCGGCACCGGCTCGGAGTTCGTCCCGTCTACAAACGCGTCGATACGTGCGCCGCTGAGTTCGAGGCGACCACCCCGTACATGTATTCAACCTACGAAACCGAATGCGAAGCGGAGCCGACGTCGCGCCGCAAAGTCATGATCCTCGGCTCAGGTCCCAATCGAATCGGTCAGGGCATTGAGTTCGATACCTGCTGCGTGCACGCGTCGTTCGCACTGCGTGAAATCGGTTTCGAAACGATCATGGTGAATTGCAATCCGGAGACGGTGTCGACCGATTACGACACGTCGGATCGTCTCTACTTCGAGCCGCTCACGCTCGAAGATGTGCTCGAGATCGTCGAGCTGGAAAAGCCGGAAGGCGTGATCGTGCAGTTCGGCGGACAGACGCCGCTGAAACTGGCGAAGTCGCTGGCCGCGGCCGGAGTGCCGATGTGGGGAACGTCGGTCGAGTCGATCGACATCGCCGAGGATCGCGAACGGTTTGGCGCGCTGGCGGCGGAGCACGAAATCCTTGTCCCCGAAAACGGCACCGGGATGAACGTCGCGGAGGCGCTCGAAGTGGCGCGCCGCATCGGCTTTCCGGTCGTCGTGCGCCCGTCGTACGTGCTGGGCGGCCGCGCCATGGCCATCGTTTACGACGAGCCGAATCTGCGCGAGTACGTCGGCTACGCGATGGAGGCGGCGCCGGGACATCCGATCCTCATCGACCGCTTTCTTGAAGACGCGATCGAGCTCGACGTCGATGCAATTTCTGATGGGAAAGACGTCGTCATCGCCGGCGTCATGGAGCACATCGAGGAAGCCGGCATTCACTCCGGCGATTCGACGACGGTGATTCCGCCGTACATCATCGGCTTGCGCGAACAGGACCGCGTCCGCCGCCGCACGGTGCAGTTGGCGAAAGCGCTGGGCGTGATCGGGTTGATGAATGTCCAATACGCGATCTACCACGGCGATCTGTATGTGTTGGAAGTGAATCCGCGCGCGTCGCGGACGGTGCCGTACGTCTCGAAAGCGACCGGCGTTCCGTTCGCGAAGATCGCCGCGAAGGTGATGGCAGGCATGTCGCTGCGCGAGCTCGGCCTGACCTACGAGCCGAAGGTGAAGGATTACTTCGTGAAAGCGCCGGTCTTCCCGTTCGGACGTTTTCCGCGCGAAGACACGGTGCTCGGTCCGGAGATGAAGTCGACCGGCGAGGTAATGGGCTCCGCCCCCACCTTTGGCGAGGCCTACGCCAAAGCCCTCCTCGGAGCGGGCATCGATCTGCCGCGCGAAGGCACTGCGTTTCTGTCGGTCAACGACAACGACAAGCGTCCGGTGATCGTGCAGTTGGCGAAGGACCTCACGCAACTCGGGTTCCGCGTCATCGCCACGTCCGGCACGCGCGATTACCTGCAGAACAACGGCGTCGAGTCGGGCCTCGCGTTCAAAGTGCACGAGTCGGAGCGTCCGAACATCGTCGACCGCATGATCAACGGCGAGGTGACGCTGATCATCAACACGCCGCTCGGCAGGAAGTCGTTCTACGACGACACGTACATCCGCCGCACCGCGCTGCAACATGGCATCAGTTGCCTGACGACGCTGACCGCGGCCACGGCAGCGGTCGACGGAATCCGCTCACTGCGCGAAGGGATCAAGACGATCACGACGCTGCAGGAACAGCACGCGCGATAAGCGCTGGCGTCCCGCCCGCGTTCCCAGGGCTACGAAACCATCATCACCGGCTGCGCGACGGCCATTTCCATCTTGAAGGCGTTGAACGCGCGAACCGTGTACTGGATCGTTTTCCCGGACGCCGTCGCCTGCGCGGGGCCGGAGAGCTG
>JBAVBF010000071.1:0-1809 GCA_049586115.1 Thermoanaerobaculia bacterium
GCGACGAAGCGGTCGTGGACGGTCGAAATCTTGGAAAAACGGACCTCCAATTTCACTACAACCGAGTCACGCTCGAGGGCGAAGAGACCTCGCTCGACAGCCTGGAGCAAATATCCGGCGTGGTCCGGGAGCTGGAGATCCCGCGTGAAGCGATGGGACGCGGCGACTTGAAATTCCTCGCCGCCATCGGCGCATTCCTGGGCTGGCGTGCGGTATTGTTCAGCGTCTTTGCCGGGTCCCTGCTCGGGTCGCTCGTTGGTCTGGCGACACTGTTAGTGGGTCAGCGTGTCTGGTCGGCCAAGATACCGTTTGGGCCCTACCTGGCTTTCGGCGCGTTGATTTGGATGTTCTTCGGCCCATCGCTCCTGGGCTGGTATTTGGGCCTGCTCAATCCGTAGCGAAATTCGCGACGGCGTTGTTCGTGCAATAGCTGGCGTGCATCGCATTACTAATCTCGACCAGCCGGTCCTGAATCTGTTCGAGGTACTCGTGCAGTCCGAATTTGAAGATGTCGCCGATTGTGGCGTAATCGAGGTCCGAGCGGAGCCGGCCCGATAACCGCTCCGCCTCATTGGCGTACTTCGTTTCGTGCGAGCCCGAGATGTGGTGCAACGCGGCATCAAAGCAATCGACGCTGAACCGGATCGAACGGGGGAAAGAGGAATGGGTGATGACGAACTCCGCCACCCTCCACGGAGCCACCTGGCCGACATAAATTTTGCGATAGGCCTCCAGCGCGCTGCATGAGCGCAGGACCGACATCCACTGAATCGTGTCCACGTTGCCGCCCACTTTTTCGCCGGAGGGAAGGAGGATGTGATATTTCACGTCCAGGATGCGCGAGGTGCAGTCTGCGCGCTCGAGCAACTTGCCGATCCGGATGAAATCCCAGCCTGAGCTGTGGGTCATGGTGGCATCAGTGATTCCCTGGAACAGATGCGAGCCGGCAATGATGCGCTTGAAAAATTCGTACGGGCTTGTGCGGACCAGCTTTTTCGCCGTGTCGCTTTTCACGAAGAGATAGAGGCGATTGATCTGTTCCCACATCTCGCTGGAAATCTGTTCGCTCGTGGTCCGGGCGTTCTCCCGGGCGTTCGTTAAGCACGAATAGATGGAGTTCCGATTCTTTTTTTGGAGGCTGACGAAATCGATCACCGCCTTGCCGTCGTGTTTGTCGTAGAGCGAGGCGAAAAGCTCATTTTCCTCGAGCGAGCTGATGATTGGATCCCACTGCTGCTTCGGATCGGCGTCGGATGGATTTGTCAGGTCGAGGAGGAGCTGAAGATTCACTCCCGCGATACGGGCGTTGTTTTCCGCCCGCTCGATGTAGCGGCTCATCCAATACAGGGAATCGGCGACGCGGCTAAGCATGGGGGAAATGGGGAAATGGAGTGATGGAGTTTTGGAGTAATGGGAATGAGGAGTTCATTTTCGCATTACTCCATCACTCCACTGCGGCGGCTCCATTTTCTGCTTCGAGGACCCACGTATCCTTGCTCCCGCCGCCTTGGGAGGAGTTGACCACCAGCGAACCGGCGCGGAGAGCGACCCGGGTCAATCCTCCGGGAATAATGGTGACCTTTTCTCCGTACAAAATGAACGGACGCAGGTCGACGTGCCGGCCCTGCATTCTGTCGTCGCAAAAAGAGGGCGAGCGGGAGAGGGGGACGACCGGTTGTGCGATGTAATTGCGCGGATTCTTCCTGATCTTTCCCCGGAAGCTTTCGCATTCCGCTTTCGTCGCCTGAGGGCCGATGAGCATTCCGTAACCACCACTCTCGTTCACCGCCTTGATGACGAGCTCGGGGA
>JBAVBF010000072.1:0-5379 GCA_049586115.1 Thermoanaerobaculia bacterium
GAGTCGCCAGGTGCGCGGCGCGAGCGGACGCCGTTCGCGCGCGCCGACCGCCCAGGCGTGACTGATGTGTTGATCGATCGACGCGAGGAGCTCCTTCGCCAGCGTTTCGTCCTCGGCCACGCACATCACCTCGGTGTTCAGATTCGCGGAGCGCGGATCGATGTTGTACGAGCCGACCAGCATCGTTTTTCCGTCGATCACCAGCGTTTTCGCGTGCAGCGTGTCGGGGCCGCGGTACTCGCGCAGATCGATGCCGTCGCGCTGCATGCGCCGCCGGTATTTGATGTAGCCGGCGAACGGCAGTGCGCCGTCGCACGATCGCAGCGAATTCGTGACGATGCGAATGCGCACGCCTTCGCGCAGCTTTTTCTCGAGCAGCGTGAGCATCGATCCGCCCGGAACGAGGTACGGCGACTCGATCACGATTTCGGATTTGGCTGTCTCGATCACATCCGCCAGTTGATCGGCGACGCGATCGCCAGGCTGGCCGGCGAGGGGATCGTGGAGAAATCGCACCGCTTCGGCGTTTCGCTGTCCTTCCGACCAGTGACGGCCGGTGTTCAGCGCGATGAATCCATCGAGCGTCTTGCCGGTCGCGGCGTCATCGAGCAGCCGTGACGCGTTCACCTTGTCCGCCGCGGAAACGCGAACGCGCAGATCGCTGACGTCGCTGCTGCCCCACAGATCTTCGAACCGCTTCTGCGCTTGCGCGGCCGAGGGACCGTCGACGTAGACATCGCGATCGACGAAGTTGCGTTTGCGCAGTCCGAAATACTCCTCGGCGAGATTGCGGCCGCCGGCGATGTAGCGTTCGCCGTCTACGACGACCACTTTCTCGTGCATCCGATGAAAGAGCCAGGTCGGATGGCGGAACGTCATCGCGTGATAGACGCGAACCTCGACGCCTTCATCGCGGAGATGCGCGAGCACGGCGCGCGGGATGTGTTGAAAATTCGCGTCGACGATCAGCCGCACGTTGCCGACGCCGCGCCGCTTCGCGTCGCGCAGCAACGCCAGCGCGGTGATGGTGATGCGGTCGTTGTGCGCAAGAAAGTAAACGGCAGCGATCTCTTTCCGGGCCTGCTGGATGATGTCGACGCGCGCCTGCGCCGCGTCGCGGTCGTCGTCGAGAACGCGGAAAACGTCCGCGTGCGCCGTCGCGGCGAGGGTGACTGCGAGAAGAAGCGCGGCAGTTCGCACGATGACGCGCTGTGCATGAGGTGAACCACTTTCCGCAATACTCGCGACGGTTATTTGTTATCATCCGCGTCCAAATCCAAGACGACCGGGAACCCAATGAAGCGACTGCTCCTATCGATCGCCGTAGCCCTCGCGTTCGCTGTACCGATGCATGCGGCGGACTCATCCGACTCTGAGATCACCTCGCTCGTCACGCAGGCTCCCGGTCTGCGGCCGGACGTGCTCAAGCTCGCGCTCACTGCCGCGACGAAGGCCGAGGACAGCGGACTGATCCCGAAACGCAATCTGCTGACGGTCATCGATTACTCGCTGCCATCATCGCAGCCGCGGCTCTTCATCTTCGACCTCGCCGCGCACAAGCTGCTCTTCCGCGAGTTGGTCGCGCACGGCAAATCGAGCGGCGGCAACATCGCCAACTTTTTCTCCAACAGCCCCGGCAGTCTCGCCACCAGCCTCGGCCTTTTCGTCACCGCCGATACGTACAACGGCGGCAACGGCTATTCGCTGCGCCTGCGCGGACTGGAAGAGGGCGTGAATGACATGGCGTGGGATCGCGCCATCGTTCTGCACGGCGCGTCATACGTCAGCAACGAGGCCGTGAAAGTCCTCGGCCGCCTCGGCCGCAGTTGGGGATGCCCGGCTGTGCGTCCGGAGATTTCGCAGCAGATCATCGACACGATTCGCGGCGGCAGCCCGGTCTTCGCCTACTACCCCGACCAGAACTGGCTTTCGACCTCGGCATTTCTCAAGCAGGTCAAAGGTGTCGGCGCGGTCGTGGCGAACGCGCTGCGCTGATCACGCGCCGAACTTCCCCATCTGGTAGTCGCGAATCGCCTGCACGATTTCTTCGCGCGTGTTCATGACGAACGGGCCGTGCGCAACGACCGGCTCGCCGTACGGTTTTGCATGGCCGAAGAGTACGAGCGCGTCCCCCGTCGTTTTGATATCCGCTTCGACCTCGATCTCATCGCCGTCATCGTTCCAATCGATGAGATGGAAGGCATCTCCATTCGTCAGCTTCCCGCGGACGATGTAGAAGAAGACGTTCCGTCCGCGCGGCGCCGGCAACACGATGCGGCTTCCCGCCGTCAGCGAGACGGTCATCATGTGCACGTCCGTCAGCGATTCGATCGGACCACGATGTCCGCTCCAATCACCGGAGATGAGGTTGACGGTCACGCCGCCGTTTTCGAAGGACGCGATCTCGTCCCGCTGCAATCCGACGTAGCGCGGCTCGGTGAATTTCAATCGCGACGGCAGATTGACCCAGAGCTGCAGGATTTCCAGCGGCCCGCCGCGCTCGAGAAACTCCGGCGGCGAAACCTCTTCATGTTCGAGCCCGCGTCCGGCCGTCATCCACTGCACGCCGCCGGCTTCGATGACGCTTTCGTGTCCGCCGGTATCGCGATGCGTCAGCGACCCCTCGACGATGAACGTCACCGTCTCGAACCCGCGATGCGGATGCGGACCGAACGGCAGCCCGCGATTCCGCGGCGGATACACCTGCGGCCCGTGATGATTGAGAAAGAGGAACGGATCGATCTGCTGAATCTCATCATTCGGCAACGGCCGCCACGTATGCAGCTCGCCGATATCGTCGCGAAGCGCGGGATATTGCTTGCGGATGGTTCGCATAACGGGTCTGGGAAGTAGGGGGTGGGGTGTGGGAGAACCATCTCCGACTCCCCACACCCTACGCCCGACTTCCCTTACTTCACAAACCGCACCCGGTGGTTCGCCGGGTCGAACGTGACCACGTAGTCCTTGAGGAAACGGAAGCCGAGGTTGGCGACGGGGAAGAGGTCGACGAAATCGAGGCGCGGGTCGGTGAGGGTGATTGCGCCGACGTGCACGTCGCCTTTCATTGGCGCGGAGTAGATGTCGAACTCGTTGCCGACGGTGCGTCCATGTCCGACGACTTGCGGCGCGCTCGCGAGCGGCAGCGACTTGGCGAGCGGGAGCGGAATCGAGACGAGGGCGGGGCTGCCGCTGTCGATGTCGGTCGACACCTTGTGGCCGGCGACGTCGATCTCGATGTTCGGAACGCCGCGGTCGGCGCGATACGTGAGGATCTTCACGCCATCCGCCGCGGGCAGCGCACCTCCGTCGACGTTGAAATGGCTGTTGGGATAGTCGAACGTGACGATCAGACCGTTGAAGAGCTGCAATCCGATCACGCCGTCGATCCCTTCGAAATGCGGACTGCCTTCGATGGCTTCGACCTGGCCGAAATGCGCGTCGCCGACGTCGACCGATTCCGCGCTGTAGACGCGCATCGTTCGTTGATTCTTACCGCTCGGATCGCCGCCGATCGATTCGCCGATCACCGGAAGCGCCAGCGTCTTCGCGATCGCCGGCGTGACCTGAATCATGCCGCCAAAGCCGGTGTCGACCTGGAAGCGGAACGGACCCTTTCCGTTGACCTTCGCTTCGATGACCGGCACGTGGTGCGTGAGATCCATCGGCAGCTGTACCTTGCCGTGAATCAGCACCTCGCCCGGTCCGTCTGGCCCGCGCCGCTGCTTCCGATCGCCGCCGCCCATGCCGAGGAGTTTGCGGATCTCGGCGCCGGCTTCCATCGCGGCGGGCGGATCAAAATTCGACATGACGATGACGGTGTATGGCGGCGCGATTTCGAGAACAGCGTTCACTCCCGGCGAGCCGCCGGCGACGCCGATGTTGCGCTGGCCCGATCCATCGAGTTTGCCGCTGAAAACCCAATCGGTCCAGCGCTTCGGCAGCAGTTTGTCGGCGAGCAGTGCCTGCGAAAAGCGGAGCAGATCGGCCGCGGTGGAGTAGCCGCCGCCGGCGGAGCTGGGCTTCGCGGGAAGCGTATTGATGTTGCTTTGCCGCGTTGGCAGCGGACCGTCCGGACCGCGTTTGGTCAGACCGACCGCGCGATTCGAGACGTCGTCATCGACGGCGTACGACGCGGTGTCAGTCATGCCTGCGGGCTTGGTGATGTGATCGCGGATGTAGTCGTAGTAGCTCTGTCCCGAGACCTTTTCGATGATCAACCCGAGGACGACGAAGCCGGTGTTCGAATACTTCTGGTCGGCGCCCGGCTCGAATTGGAGCGGCGCGCCGGCGAACAGCGGGACGTAGTCGGAAAGTTTCCTCAGCGACGCGTGCGAGGTCATGAACTTCGGTCCGAAGATGTCGCCGAGTCCGGAGCGATGCTGGAGCAGTTGCTCGATGGTGATCCTGTCCGCAGATGGCACCGGCAGGTCCGGCAGATGTTTGCTGATCGTGTCGCTGAGCGACAGTTTGCCGGCCGCGGCGAGTTGTCCGATGGCGACGTGCGTAAAGATTTTGTTGATCGAGCCGAGGTTGAATTTCGTGTCGGTGCGGTTAGCGATTCCTTTGGCGGGATCGGCCATGCCCCAAGCGCTCGACAGCAGCGGCGTTCCATCCTTCGCGACGAGCACGACGCCGGAGAACTTATCCTCAGCCGCGGCCTTGTCGACGGCGGCGGTGATCTGCTCGATCGGTGTTTGTTGGGCTGCGAGCGTCGATGCGATCAGCAGCGCCAGTGTGCAGATGAATGTCTTCATGATTGCCTCCGAACTGCAACGTACGCGGCAGTTGTGAAGCGATGATGAAGATCACGCGGAGGCGCGGAGACTCGGAGTGGGCAGTGTGAACGAAAATGTGGAGCCCACGCCCGGCTCACTTTCCGCCCATACCCGGCCGCCGTGTGCGGCGACGAGTTGGCGGACGATGGAAAGACCGAGACCGGCGCCGCCAGTGGTGCGGGATCGGGAGACGTCGACGCGGTAAAAACGCTCGAAGATGCGCGGAAGCTCATCCGCCGGAATGCCGGCGCCGCTATCGATGACGCGGATGACCGCTTCGTTTCCCGTTCGCTCCCAGGTGATGCGGATGTCGCCGGGCTTCTCCATGTGCGCCACGGCGTTTGCGAGCAGGTTCGTCAGGATCTGCACCGCGCGGCGCGCATCGGCGAGGACGACTACGTCATCAGCACCTTCGACGACGATCGCGACGCCTCGCTCGCGCGCTTGCGTCTCCATGCCGGTAGCGGCACGTTTCGCGAGCGCGATCATCGCAACCGGCTGTGCATCGATCTCCAGCCGGCCTGCCTCGGCCAGCGCGAGGTCCTGCAAGTCGTCGACGAGATGCGCGAGATGCATGGTCTCGTCATGTAGAAAACCAATCCGC
>JBAVBF010000073.1:0-16074 GCA_049586115.1 Thermoanaerobaculia bacterium
GTGAAGGAACTGGCTTTTCTCTGGAACATGTCACCCGAATCCATCCGCAGAATGTTCGTGAACGAACCGGGTACCCTGGTCTTTCGGATGCAGGCGACCGGGCGGCGGACATATCGGAACGTTCGGATACCGGGGAAGGTCGCCCTTCGTGTACAGAACCGGATGACGGTAGTTGCTCCAGTGACACGCCCCGCCTACGGGCGCTGAACGTAGGCACCTGTCGGGCGGCGGCCACTCGTCGTCTGACGCTTAAAATCGCGCCTCGTTGTGAACTTCGGCCGGCTTGCGATTTCCACAAACCTCGCAAGCCGCGCAAACGAACCGCCCCCTCTACCCGCGCGACGCAAAGTCTTCCATCTTGCCGCGCATGAGAAATCAACTACTGCTTGGCGACTCCACCGAACGGCTCCGCGAGATCCCTGACGAAAGCGTAGACCTCATCCTCACCGACCCGCCCTACAACACCGGCATCAAAGGCTCTCCCTCGGGTACCCGCTTCCGCAACTTCTTTGACGACGCACTGTCGCCCGCGGAGTACCGCGAGCTCGTGGCGACCACCGCGCGCGAACTCTTCCGCGTGTTGCGGATGGACCGTGCGGCGTACGTCTTCATCAACTGGAAGAGCCTCGGCATCTGGCTCGATGAACTTTCCCGCGCCGGCTTCCGCCTCAAGAACGTGATCGTCTGGGACAAGGTCGTGCATGGGATGAACTACCAGAACTACGCCTACACGCACGAGTTCCTCATCTTCGCGGTGAAGGGCAAATTCTTCCCGCGGAACAAGCAAAGCCATGACGACAGCTACCGGGACCTGTGGCACATCCAGCGCGAAACACGGCAACCGAAGAACGATGACTTCCACCACGAAACGGTGAAGCCTGCCGCGCTCGTGCGCCGCCCGATCGAGCACGCGAGTCTGCCCGGCGACTTGGTGCTCGATCCCTTCTTCGGTTCTGGCCGCATCCTCGTTGTCACGAAGGAACTGGGGCGCGACTATCTCGGCATCGAGCGCGATCCGCGGTTCTACCGCATGGGTGTCCGGTCGGTAGAAGAGGCCGAGTCACCCGTGCCAACTATCGCCTTCGAGAGAACCCATTCGCACCTGCCGCCGTCGAAGCGCGTTCGCCGCTCGGTCCGCGCTTCGCGGAGAGCGACATGGCGTCGTCGCTAGAGGTGGTGCCTGCTCCACGGACGCGACTGCGCGACCGGGACATTGAAGCGCTCGCCTTCATCGGCAGAGGCTACGAGGTCGCGCAGTACCAGCTCCATGAAGCGGTCTTTCCTTCGCGCTCGCCGAACGTTGTCTCGCGCTTCGTGACTCGTGCGTCGGAGCGCGGCTTCGTCGCCGCGGAGCGTCTCGGCGGCATCGGCATGAACCGGCTGCGGCTCACGCGACGCGGCCGCGAGTTCCTCATCGATCGCGGCATCGCCGAGGATGAACTGTTCGCACCGGGAAAGGCGGTGGCGCTCAAGGATGTCGCGCACGCGCTTGCGATCAACGATCTGCGCGTCGCGCTCTTGGGCCTCAAGAATCCGCCGACGCTCATCTCTCCCGCGTGGTTCCTGCAGCGACGCATCTCCTCCGCGCCTGCAATACCTGATCTTCTCGCGCACTGGCCTGCCGGAACGGCAACGCGCGGTCTACTTCTTGCCTGGGAGATTGATCTCGGATGCGAGAGACTCGCAACCGTCTTTCTTCCGAAACTCGAACGGCTGCGCGAACTCTTGAACGATGCGGCGGAAGGTGATCGCGCGGGGATCGTCGTCTTCACGCGTGGCAGCCGACGGGTCGAGCTCTTGGAAGGCCACAGGGGCGAAGCGTCGATTCCCGTGATGCCCTTCACCATGCCGAATGCATCCGGCTCGCGGGAAGGGATTCTGGAGTTCCGGTCGCTTCTGGCTTCTTGTTAGTGCCTGCAGCCTTCGCGGTCCGTAGGCGCCCGCCAGAAGAAAATACGCAATTTCGGCACGGTTTGGCGCGAGGTGGAGGAAGTGATTCCGTTTTGGATGGTAGGGGTTTGTCCCCAAACGTCACTCCTGATGTAGACATCATCACAATTCGGAAGAGGTGCTCCACGTGATTTCGGATGGGAATCGTCACGATGTCATCGTCGTACTTGAAGCGTTTGCGCAGAAGGCGATCTCGTTTGCGGACGACATTGCGGTTACACCGATGGACGGCGGCAAGGAGATTCACGATGCCTTGGTGGCGGCGGCGGAACTTGCCAAGAGAGAGGTACGAAATATCAGCGAGCCGTTTCGTCTCGGCGTCATTGGAATGTTCAAAGCCGGCAAGTCATCAGTCATCAACACATTCCTCGGCCGCGAGTTGCTGCGCGAGGGGCGGGTGGAGGCAACGGCTGCACTGACGCAGCTACGGTTTGCGCTGACGCCGGAAGACGAGCACGGCGAGATCGTGTATCACGACCGCGAGCCGCTGACGCTGCCATTGGTCGAGGCACTAGAGTACACCGACATTCGGACGCAGCGTTTCCGCGATCTCGGTCCGGCCGAGCGGCGTGCCATGCAGGAGTCGATCACACAGATTGTTCTTCACGTTCACAGCGATCTTCTTCGTACGGTGGTGCTGGTCGACACACCCGGCTTCGGAGGCAGTCACGTCGGTGATCGAAAGGCGTTCGACGCGCTTGGAATGGTCGATGCTGCGCTGATGATCTTTGCCGCCGACCGAATCGGCAGCGCGAACGAACTCGAGGTAGCCGACCGCCTCTATAAGACAGGCCGCGAGATCGTGGGTCTGCTAAACAAAATCGACAATGGGGCCGGGGCGCCCTTGCCCGCCGCCGAAATCGAGACGTCGGAAGCTTTTCTGCGCACACACTTCCGTACAATTGTGGCCAACGACAAAGGGTCGCCGGCCATCTACCGGTATTCGGCCCTGGAGGTGGCGCGTGCGCTGAAGGCTCTGAGCGACGCGACCCTTCCTGAGGAGCAGCGGGCTCAAGCCCGCGCCGCGTTGGTGACATGGGGCTATGCCGAAAGTGGGCAAAGCGATGCGGAAAAAGGTGTCATCGCCTTCATCCGTGACCGTTACTTCTCGAGCGGCTCGGCCTCCTCGTATCTGCGCAAGCTGACAGCCGCTCGCAAGTCGGTGCTCTCCTCAGTGCACCCTTTGCTCGATTCGATCGACGGACATCGGAAGGAGGCAGAGGAGAACTCGCGCAACGCGCAGTCAGAGATGGACAAGACCGAGCAAGCCATCCAGGACGAGATCCTGCCGCGCATGAAACGCATTGAAGCGGACGTCGAGGACATCATCACGCAGCTTGTGCAGCGTTTCGCGCGCGACCTGGAGGAAGCCTTGCTCGCCATCGTGCATCGCCTGCAGAATCTGGATCTCGTCGACATGGTCAAGTCCTTTCGCCGCACGGACGTAATCGCCGCGGAGCTGGAAAAAGAGTTCCGCGCGAATTTCCCTCCGTCGCGCGAGGAATCGCTGCGCCGCGACATCGAACGAAAGATTTCCCGGCTTCTAAGCCAGCAATGGCTCTTCGTCACCAACGATATCCACAAGCTGCACGCGGAGATACCGATGCCTATAACGACGCAGCTTCTCTCCGAAGTGAATAACGCTGTCCGCGTCGTTACTGTTGCTTCCGCCACCGCTCTTGGAGCCATGTTCCTCGGCCTCCTCGGTCCGGCGGGAGCGCTCGTCGGCGCGATCATCATGCTGGCCTCACAGATAACTGGTTTGAGTTTCGGAGAGCGCCATGCCAACCGTTTGGCTCAATGGGAACACAAGGTCAAGCTGCAGGTGCACAACTATGCGGATAACCTGATCCGCGAGCTGTATGAACAGGCCAAGAGTGCGAATGACACCCTTGCCGACAAGGCAGCGGAGCGCAATCGCAGCGCCATCGGAGGAGCCGAAGAACGGCGCAACCAGCATACGAGTGTCGCCGAGCGCTGGCGGCGACTGCATCGCGATCTTCGCGATCAATCAGAAGCGCTTGAGAAGATCCAATTGAGCACCTCGTAAGAAATGGTGCTGCCGAACATACGCATGGTCATCTTGGTCTCCACTCTTTCCGCGGCTTTTGATAACGTTCACTGTCTAGCGGGAGACTACGGACTCCCGACTCCCGAGGCGGCGCGCTTTCATTGGGAGTCGGTCCGGACCAAAGGGCACGTGGGGCTGTTCGCTCCGGTGGGCACCGCCGCTGCCTCGCTCCTAACGGCGCTCTCGAGCTGGGACGACGATGTCCTCGCCTATTCTCTTGTGATTGGCGGCGCGGTTCCAAGCCTCTCGACCGAACCTCTCGAACCATGGATCGACTGCATTGACCTTGCGGTTATTGCTACGCCCACTTCCGCTGTCCTCGGCAAACTCGAAACAGATGTGCTGCGCCGTCTCGCGAAGGATGGGCGAGCATTCGCCGTTGTGATCCTCGGTTCCTCGGGGGTAACGGCCCGTGAACGGGAGGAGTTTCTGGTGGAGGTGGAGCGATTCACGCTTCCGTCCCTACGCGAAGAGCTGGGCCCGTTTCCGGTGTTTGTCATGGGCCAGGTCAGCGAAGCGCAGGAGGGCGTCGAAGACCTCCGCCAATGGATCGCGGAGCATGTCGAAGACGCTAGGACGTTACAACTCACGCTCGTCGCCACGTCCTGGCTCGAAGAGATGCGCAGCACCGCCGCACTGCGCGTGGCGGAAGATAGCGTGCGGGCATCGTGGCTCGATCATGTCGAGCGCCATCTCCGCGAGCACGTCGTCGCGGTTAGCGAAGCTACCGACGACGCGCATCTGCATCTGGTCAATGAAGTAAGCGCTCACATGGACAAGTTGGATGGCGGGTGCGCCTCCGTTGCCGAGGCGATAACCCGATGGCTGCTGGAGAATAGCGGCGGTCGTCAGACGGCGCTAGCAACGATTGAGAGGACATGGCAACAGGTCGTGAATGAGCTTCATTGCGCGCGGGTTGCCGCTGCCATTGACCGGCGCATTAGCGAAGACTGCCGGCAGTTCTGTAGAGCGTATGCCGATGTGGTTCCTGAGATCACCGTCCCCCGGATCGTCGTGCCGGCCGACGCCGTTGTATTCGACGGAAACGCACTTCTCGATCGCGTGGAGCAAATGGCGGGCGAGTATGAGTCGCGCTACGTGACCGGACCATTCCGCGAGGCCACACGCAAAATCCCTTCAAAAGACCTGCAGGCCGAAATCGAGAAGGCGCTCCTCGATATCGTTACCACAGATGGGCGGTTGACGGTTGATCGCTTCCTGCGGCAATTGGCGGATGTCGAGTTACCGCGTTTTAGCGGGCAAATGCACGCTTTGCTGGACGTCTTCGAGCGCGAAGCCGAGGCGTCAATCCAGCGGCATCGCGATAGGCTCACCGGGCAGCGCCTAAAGAATGCCGTTGACGATCTGCGTGGACGTTGGGACCGCATCGCCGCGAGCCTTCGGGCGGTGCGGCAGTGAAGGCACTCCTACCGTTCGAAGACGTAGGGGCTCTGGTTGACGCAGGCGTTTTCCTCAGCGATGTGAGCGGCCATCCGCTGACCTTCCCAGCGACCACAGTGGTCGTCTCCTCAGCACAAGACGGCGTGTCGGAGGCACTCGTGCAGGCCGTCTCCGCGGCGAATGACCGCGTACTAGGTCTCGCTTCAATCCAGCTCGTTCCGAGTCGCATGGGCGCTTCGTTCGATACATCGCGCGTGGACGGCATCTGGCTGGTGTGCTCGTTCGACCGGTACGAATTCAAAGGCAGCGCTTTTCTCGACTGGGCGGACCAGCACCGTCGTGAACTGGCGGAACTGCCCGTTCACGCCTTCACGATTTTGCGCGATACCGAGCTCGCCGACTGCGGAGAACCGATTATGGTCGACCAGATACTGCTGGCCGGAAGCTCGATCATGGTAGTGCCGCTGTTGTTGAACGCGACCACCGGAGAACTGGGCGGTCCTCCTGGGCTGCGAGCGCTGCAGAACACGCTTCTTCAGAATACCCTTCTCCTGTCGATGCGCCGCGCGATGGGGTTCCGGACGTTTGCCGACGTGGTCGAGACGTGGGATTCACAAGTGGCAGGGTCAATCGACCGACGCCGCCTTGTTCGAGTGACGGGTGCGACCGTTCTCGACGCCGCCCTCGTATGCATGGACCGCCTCCGCGAGCTGCGTGAAGCCGCGCAAGCGGCGTCTCGCGATGTGGAGCAAGCGTTGGAGACGGCCCGGCAGGCAGATGAGGGATACCCCACCGAGAACGACATTCGCGCTATGGCGCGCCGCGTCGCGCTGGCCATGAACGACGGAAGGAAGCACGGTACGCTGGATGTCAACCCGCCTGAGATCGACCCATTCGCGAAGGAGTTTCAACAGGTTCGCGCGCGTGGCTTGGCCCTCATGGCTGTCATCGTGGCGGCGCTGAAGAAACGAGGCAAGGAGGAGGACGCGGAGACATTCCAAAGCAGCCGCGACGTCGTCGGCGACGACCTGCGGATCATCCTGCTTGGGCCATTCTCGTCTGGAAAGAGCACTTTTCTGAACACGTTGCTCGGTCTCACCGACGAAGCCAACATGCTCCCCGCCAGCGGCAGGCCCGAGACATCGACGATCAACGAGATCGTCTTCGGTGCTCCGGAGCAGATGGAAGTGCACTTTCTTAAAACTGTCGAGCTCCGCTTCTTCAGTGAAAGTGAGGCCGATCAGGATCGATGGAAAATCAACAGGGAAGAGATCGGAGCGTTTCTCGCCTGGTTGCGCGGCGGAGATCTCGACCTGAAAAGCGCTAAATGCGAGCGATTCGAACGATCCCGTAAGAGGTCTTCGACTGAAGGGTGGGACCGCCGCGATGAGAAGATGCTGAGCAAGCTGGGTGATCCGAACTCAACAGAGACTCACATCGATGCCACGGAGCTGGAGAGCAAACGGGCCGTGGTCCAGGTGAGCGGTCTGCGCTTCACGCAACGGCCCGATTTGCCCAATCTGAACGACTCGCGTGAGTGTTTCGAGTGGGCCGGCAAACCGGCGCACGCACTGCAGATCGAGAAGCTCGTCCTGAGGCGCAACATTGCCGCGTTGGACGGCCTGCAGTTCGTTGATACTCCGGGCACCGATTCGCTCGTCAGCCACCATCACTGGCTGGCGCGCGACTACATCGAAGAATTTCGCACCTCGCCGGTGATCTGTGTCTTCAACGGGCGGCATTCGGCCTCGAAAGAAGACGCACGGAACCTGGAATTTCTCAAGCGCCTCCAGGGCGACATCGACAGATTGTTTTTCGTTATCACTAAGAAGCGCATTGTCGCGCAGACGGTGGAGGATGAAAAAGAGATTCGGGATGCCGTGCAACTGCAGATTCGCGATGCGGGCCTGAAGGCGCGGCGCGTTTACTTCGTGGATTCGCTCGATGCGCGCCGGAATCCGAGTGACCCAGAATGGCTAGCACTTCTCCAAGATTTGAAGGACTACGTCGATCGCAATCGCACCGAGGTGCTGCGGCGCATGTTGCGGGACCGTCTGCATGACCCGGTTGCCTCGCTCCTGCGCCAGGAACGAACAAACCTCTCGATGTACAGCCGCGACGCGAAGGATCAGATCGCCCTCGCCGATGCCATGCTCGCAGCGGCGGAGCTCGCCGCGGCGACGTTGGCCGCGTTCGAGGACGAAGTGGAATCGGTGAAGAAACGACTATTCCGCTGGCGCTCGCGTAACTTCGTCGAAGACGTGGAATCCGTCGACAAGCAGCTCGCGTCGTTCGACTGCAGTGCATTGTTGGCGGGGAAGAGGGACGCCAAGATTCGCGAGCTGGTGTCCAGCGTGTCCTCGCTCGACCCTTGGCAGCAACAGCTCGTGACGAACGTAGAGAACGCCGAGAATGTGCTGCACGCAGCGCTGACAGACCGGATTGCTCATGCACTTAAGACCATGGAGGCCAGCATTGCGCCCTCGTCTCCGTCGCCCGACTTTCAGCCACTTATGCTCGCATCGCTCCGCGACAAGGCCGCCGAGCCAATTCCTTTTCGGTGGTTGTCCTATTCAAGCGATCTAAGCAGAAAAACCGAGAGTCTGCGCGAAATCCTTGGCAACGCATCCCGTCGCGCGCGGAACGCCGTAGACGGCGAAGTGGAGCGTGCGGCGAAGGACTACCGCAAACAGATCAAGGCCTTCGAAAAGCGTACCAGGGAGTCCGAGGCGAAAGCGCGAGCGACGGCCAAGAACCCTGCAGAAGAGAAGAAAGCGACTGAGATGGTGGCTCTGCTCGAGAGGTTCCTTCGCGAGTTCGCCGCCATCGACCAGTGACGAAACGTGAGGATAACGTGTCGAAAACGAGCACAAGTGCCGATCAGGTGAGCCAAGACTACGATCAGATCATTCAGGCAATCATCCGCGATGCTGTGGCGCCTCCTCTCGACCGCTTCCGCGATACCGCGTCAGAGCGCATCGACCGTGCCTTGAAGGCAGTCGAAGGCGCTAAGCAGGCGCTTGAGGAGTCGCTCGCTCGTCTGGCGGGAAGTCTCGGCAGCGAGATGGAGGATCGCATCTCGACCTATCGGGAGACCCTCGAGGACCTGGTTACGGCGGTCGACGGCGCGACCATGCGTGTTGAAGCAGTCGGCGCGGAAGCGGGAGCGGCCGCCGGTAAGGCCACTGCAGCCGAGCTACAGACTACGCTCACACATGTCCGAAGCGAGATCGCGAGGGTCTCGGAGGAGGTCACGGCGCGCTCGGAGAGCCTCCTCTCCGCAGTGAAACCGGAGTTGGCGGCACATGGCAAAGTCCTCGCTGACCATTCGGCCCGGCTCGGCGCGCTTCAGAAAGCGTCGGAGAAGTCACTCGCGAAGATCGACGAAATTGGCGACGGGCTCCAGACATCGATTTCACGGACGAAGAGTGGCGTGGAAGGAAACCTCAATGGGGTCGGCTCGCGCATCGGCGATCTGGTGGTAAAGCGCACCGATCTCCTGCGCATACAGGCGGACGATTACAACAATGTATTGCATCGCGATCTCGAGCTCCGCTTCACAGATATTCGTGACAAGCTGACGAACCTTCATGTGGTGGGCGAGCGGATCAACGCGGCCGTCGACGGAGCCCGCAGCGACATTGCCGCCGCAGCAAGAGAAGCGGCAGCCCAGGGCGCCGTTCTGAAGCGCCAGAACATCGTCTTCCGCCGCCTCGTGATCGCAATCCTCGTTTTGGTCGTGTTACTAGTTGTGGTCCGTGTCTTTGGCTAGGCCTCGTCGGCTTCTCGCTTACGACCTCTTGATAAGCCCCGGGCAATCCCCTTCCGCTAACTCCTTGAAAGTAAGCGCTTCCGCTCCTCGTAAAGTGTGGATACGTCTCCACACTTTGTCTCCACACTCTCCGAGGAGCGATTCACTCTTCCTTTGAGGTGTCGGCGGGATCTTGCGTGGTGCGAAGGAGCGCCTTCAACTCGTCGGCCGGCGAGCGTCGCGGCGGCTTCTTTGGCGGCGGTTGCGGAGAAGCCTTAGCCGCTGGCTTCTCATCACTTCGCGGTGGTGGAGCGCTCGGCTGCTGACGCGAGGTCGAAACCGGACGCGATCCGTACTTCGCTCGCGACTTCGCAACGATCGCCGCCCGGCGTGTTGCCGCCGTTGCCGCATCGACCGCTACCGGTACCCGCGTCTTCAAGTTGAAGTCATGGTCGGCCCGGTCGATCCGGCAGACCGCTTCACCGACACCGAGGGAAACGAGGGACTGCGCGTCGAAGGACGTGAAGCCGTCCGCGAGCTTCTTCGCGTCGTCGTCGCCCACGCGGAACACAACCCGCGTTGCCGCATTCGCGAGAAGCGCTGCGGCAACGTTCTGGTCAGCTTCGTACACGGGCCGGAGCGACTGATGCGCCGCCGTTAATCCCAGCCGGTACTTGCGAGTACCGGCCAGGATCTTCGCGACCGAAGGCGTCACGAGGTCTTGGAATTCATCGATCACCAGATCGAAATCTTTTCGCGCTTCGCGCTGCAGCTCCTGCCGGGAGAGCGCCGCCTGATGGAACTTCGCGACGATGAGGCTGCCGAGGAGCGCGGCGTTCTCCTCGCCGATCGCGCCCTGCGCGAGCTTCGCGAGGAAGATGCTGCCGCCGTCCATGATCTCGCGGAAATCGAGGCGGCTCTCGCGGGCCGCGAACATGGCTCGCAGAGGCTTCGGTCGGAGGAAGCCGTCGAGACGGGTCAGGATCGGCGCGGCGGGTTTGCCGACGAGGAGCGGGAACTCCTTCGTCCAGTAGTAGACGACTTCCTCGTCGGTCACCGAATTGAGAAAGTCGCGGCGGTACTCCGGTTCGATCAGGAACCGCCGGAGGTCATGGAGGCTGCCGCCGGTGTTCGACGTGAGAAATGCTTGGATTGCGTTTGCGAGGACCGTTTGCATCTGGTCGCCCCAGGTGGTCGAGAGGCGGCGAAAGATGCCAGTGAGGTCCGAGGCAAGGAGCGTTCCTTCGAGTTCAGAATGGGCATCGAGGAGATTCAAGCCCACCGGGTATTCGGCGTCGGAGGCGTCGAGAAGAACAACGTCATCTTCGCGGCTTTCCGGAATTCGCGCGAGCACTTCGTCTACGAGATCCCCATGCGGATCGAGGACGCCGACACCGCGCCCGAGCGCGATGGACTGGAGAATGAGGTCGAGAAGGAAGGTACTCTTGCCGGTCCCGGAGGCGCCTACCACATGCATGTGGCGCATTCGCTCTTCGGTAGTGAGCCCCACGATGCGCGTCTCGCCGGCGTGCTCGTTTATGCCAAGAGTGAGCGCATGGCCGACGCTCGACTGCGGCGCTGCCTTCGTACGCCGCACGCGCCGCATGAGCTTCGGCAACGCGACGGACGCGCCGGGAGGATGGGCCAAGCCCACAAGTTCTCCGGCAGACAAAAGCATGCCGCTGCGGTGGGAGGTACGAAGCAAGAGATCGCGCTCCAAACTCACGTCGCGTTCGTTTATCGCGATCGTAAGTTCGTTGCCGTCCGCCCTGCCGAAGTGCGCGAGCGTTCCCGCGACCGACCGCAGGATCGTTTCTGCGCGATCTTTGACCGGCGAGCTCGTGGCGAGGCGCACCACGACGGCAAAGAGCGGGTGCGAGACTTTCTCGAGCGCGAGCTTCGTGAGCTCCGGCGCATCGACAAAGAACGCGCCGCCTTCGCCGTCCGTGACTGCGCGCCGCACGCTCTCCGACCAATCCTCGCACGCCGGTTCGAAGAGCACCTGAAGCACGGCCACTTCATCGGCGGCGAGATCGGAGAGCGCGCCAAAGCTCGCGAGGAGCGGATCGGGATCGGCGCGCAGGAAAGTACGAAGTGGCAGCATGAACTCGCGGGCGAGGCCGCATTCGACGATTGCCATCATTCCGGGCGGCTCGCTCCAAGTATCGAGGAGCGAGTCGGTGGTCTCCGCCACGCCTGCCTCCGGAAAGAACACGCGCAGCTCTTCGCGCAGAAGCCCGGCGTCGCTCCTCCGTGCCGCCCACTGCACGACGATGCGCTCGGAAGTGGCGACGATCTCGAAGGCGATCGGCTCGCGGCAGGCGCGGAGCGCGAGCAAGAACGCTTCCGCTCCTTCGCGGTCTACGCGCGTGCCTTCCTTCAAGGCCAGCGCGAATTCGACGATCTCCTGGGCATCGTCGTCCTCTTCGGGCTCCGGCTCGGCTTCTTCGGGAAGTTCTTCTTGCGGCGGCGAGGCCGGAACTCCGATCGGCCGGGTGAGCTGTATGCCGAGCCAGCTCAAGAGTCCGTGCTTCCGGCCGTCGTCCTCTACCGCAGGTCGCGAGGTGATGAAGTGACCTTGGAAGGGACGGAAGGGCGGCTCCAGCCGCACACACCGCGGCCACTGGAGCGCACCCCGACCGCGAGTTTCCCACTCGTAGAAACTGCGCGTGAGTTCCTCGTACGGCAGCATCCGAACAGTCTTACTTGATGAGCTTCATCATGGTAGGCGTCCGCTGCGCTTCGGAGAGCGCGCGAAGTCCCTTCGCGGTCGTGAACTCGTCGACGACCGAGAGGACTGCCGAGTGGATCGCGTCTTGGAACATGAGGCGCGTGTCCACCTTGTAGTAGGTCTCCCGGTAGATCAGAACGAGCAAGAGCCAGCCGATGATCGGGAGCGCCATGAGACAGCCGCGCATGCAGCCGGTGTCCTCGGCGAGCCACCAGGAGACGAAAGAACCGTCAGCGAAGGGGGCGCCACAGATGTCGAAGTAGTACTCGTTCCGCTTTGCCCTGAGGTAGAGCCGCTGGGCGGAGCCGATCATGCCTTCGGCGTAATACTTCCCTTCGATCTTGATGCCGGGGATGTTCTTCGCTTCGATCGCCTTGCCAACCGCTTCGTAGAACTCCGTGGGAGTGATGGAGAGCCCTGAGATTGACTGGTGCCAGTGGGAGTGGACGACCGGTTCGGACATGGCATGCGCCTCCAAGCAGAATTTGGTCTTCGGACAAGAGAGTGACGCAACTGCCAACTTTCCCGCCCCACCGTCTTTGAGTCTGCGTGGGCAGGGAAAAACCTATTTGCGTCACTCTTTGTTTAGGGATGGTGATGGCCCCACACGGTCGGAGGGATTACAAATGGAACAGTTATTCGGCCTTGACGTGCCGATTCAGCTCTGGATCGGGGTGGCAATCGCGTTCGCGGTCGGAGTGGCGGCGCTCATTCTGGAGCGCCGCTTCAAAGAGGGATCTTTGGCCGCGGAACTGTCGCGAGACATTGGCATTGCCTTCATCGTTGCCGGCATAGTCTCCGTCGGTTATGAATACAGCACTCGCAATCTCGCCGAACGGAAGACATTGCTCGACACGGTGAACCGCGCAATGCTGGCGTTCGTACCGGAGAACGTCTGGGATGAGGTGAAGGATCAGATCATTCGGCGTAACGCTGTTCGGCGAAATGTCCAGATGGAACTCCGCCTCTCGCACGAGGCACCTCCGGTCAATGGGAAAAAGGTGGCTCTCCCACCGGGACAGGCCGTGCTTTGGATGTCATACGGTTACGACTTGTACGGCTTAGCGGCGGGCGAGTCGCATATCGATGTCAGTCATGAAGTGGACTACACGCCAATGTGGAATCCCGACCTCCGGCTTCCCCGGTTCGATCGCGTCATCGTCACGGACGCCGACGGTCGGATAACCGTGTATGACGGCGCAGCGCTTCAGAGACTTGAAGATGGGAAAGGCAGCCTTACGTTGACCTCGATCCGGCTTCCGCCGCCTAGCCAAGGCAAACCGGTAAGAATCGTGACGGAGCGATACGAACTGGTGAATACGCCGGGATACTACTATCTGGTGATGCGCGAATTGACCGCGCACGCAGAGCAGAGCAGCGAACCGACCGTGAAGATCGCCATCACGCAACTGCCGTCAGATATCGATGCCGACGTAGTCACCTTTTACGGGCCACACGGATTCACGAAGCCGGACCCGACGAAGAATGTCTGGGTCTTCGGCAAAACCCTGCTTCCGGGCCAAGGCCTGAATATCGTGTTCACAATGCGTCGGCCGCCGAGCCTGACCACTCCGCCGGATTGAAAGGTGGCACACCTCAAGTGGCGCGGAGGGCCGCTAGAGGTTGCTTCATTCCGATTGCGGCGACGACGGCGCGAACTGGTGATTCGCTCTTCAACGTCCGGCGCACCGCCTCTTTCGAGTTTGTCCTGCAGGGCGTTGACCCACGGCGCGTAGCTCTGTTCAGTGACCTTGAATGGAACGGTGCCTGAGGAGTTCCGCCACCGTTTCAAGAGGAACGTCGTGCAGTAGGAGGTCAACGACGAACGTGTCGCGGAACCGGTCGGCGGTTTTCGCCGAGAGTTCGCAACGAGCAGGTGATATACCTCTTGCGTTATGGCAAAGGGCAAACCTCTCCTCGATATCGATGCGGCAATCGCGCGCGTGAGCGACTTCCTCGACGGCCTTCATTCGAGAGGGATGTCGCTCGCGTGGAAAGACGACGCGATTCTGATGGCGGCTCGTTCCCCGAAGGTGCTGGTACTGACCGACACGGAGCGGGAGTCCTTCTACCGCTGTCTGACCGCACTCGCGAAAGCAGCATCGCATCGGCCGATCGCTGAAGCGACCCTTCGGACGAGCTTCGAGAACGTGATCTTTTCCGTCTTCGATCAGGAACCGGTCACCGATTTTGAGGCGCACAGGGATGAGCAACTCAAGGTGCTGCGAACGCTCCTGAATCAGCGTGCGGTCAGACACCTCGTCGCATTCCGTGTGCAGTGGATCGAGTCGAAGGGACTGCCGTTCTTGTACCGCACCATCTGGTTTCTGCAGCCGCGAGCGAAGGAGGTCAGCGACACGCTTGAAATCCCCGAAAGCGCTGCCGCCGCGCGTGCGACGATCGACGACTTCGTTTCAGGACTCAACGAGGGCATGGGCATCGCAGTCGTCACCGTCGAAGCGTGCGACAGCGAATCGGCGCGCGAACTGGCGCTCGGTCGGCTGAATGCGGTGCTCGACGAGCTCACGGGTTTCACGGCGATCCTTCATCCGCAGTCAACGCCGATCCTCGTAGCAGTGTTCACGTCGCTCAACGTTTCGCTGACGTCGATCGATGTGGTCCCGGCGCAGGAGGGCGCCGAGGCACACGTGCCGATTCCGCTGCCCTGGGACATCGTGCGGCCAGCCGGATTGTTCGCGACCCTTCGCAACAACAGCGTGCCAGCGGGGCGCATCGATTCGATCGTGGGCGCCTCGCCCGCGAATGAAGTGATCGAACGGATTCTCGCGTGTGCTCGCTACATAGGGCGCGCGCAAAAGTGTGCCTTTGAACATCGAGCCGAAGATGCGTTTCTCTACCATGTCGTTGCGATTGAGAGCCTGCTCGGGAAGCAGGACCCTCTTGATTCGATCGGGTATCAGCTGCGGATGCGCGTCGCGCACCTGCTCGGACGAACGATTGACGACCGCAAGGAAATTGAGGGTGACATCGTGCGGCTCTACAAGGTGCGGTCGAGGCTTGTCCACGCAGGCGACCGCGCGGTCGCACCGCTCGATCTCACCCAAGCGCGGGGATACGCGATTCGGTGCCTCTTCACGATGTTGCACCGCGCTCCGGTCAATGCGTTCGCGAAATTCGCTGAGATGGAGGCGTGGTTCCGGGAGAAGCTGCTCGCAGGAAACGACGCGTGTGGAGTTCAAACAAGCCCCGCCGACACCCAGTAGCGTTCTCTGCAACCCGCTGCAGTTGAAGGTGGTAGGCGACATAGGTCGGCATCACCGGTCGCCTAGACCTCCTCGTTCCTTCGGCTCGCCGCATGCCTCCTTGTCGTCGACGAACATCCTGCTGGCGGCGATCGCGGCGTCGCTCATCGCCGACGATCAGCACACCGAGCCGTGGGGCGTGAAGGTCGCGAATGTCGAGCTTCCCCTAGCTATGCTCCTGTGTGAGGAGTGTCACTCCCAATCCTGGCTCATCTGGCACTCTTACGGCCCCGTCTTCGAGCGGCAGACCGTTTGCTATATCTTGACCGATCAAATAAAGACCGCCTGCCTCACAAGCGCTGAACCTATAACAGGCTGCCAAATGTATAGCAACGGCATTCGCGAGCACACTCTCTATCATCGACGCTAGCACATACTCTTTACCGTTCTCCTCGCATATGCGAATGAGTTTCTTAGCGTTCGTTACGCCTCCAGTTTTTGCAAGTTTAATACACACCATGTCGAGCGCCTCGTGCTCAATGGCATATTCGCATTCATTGTACGATTGCACACTCTCATCAAGCATGATCTTTACGCCGGGGAGCGCCTTCCGTATGACTGCATTGCCGTTTATGTCGTGCATTCTGATCGGCTGCTCAACCCAATCGAGCCCATGCTTCTCCAGTGCCTTTATAATACGTATTGCATCCTCGGCCCTCACCCAACTCTGATTCGCATCCACGGAGATTCCTATGTGAGCATCGACGCTTCTGACGGCGTTAAGAGTTTGGTCCGCGCGATTGATGTCGTTGTTCACCTTTACTTTGAAGCGTCGAAAGCCTTTGCTGATAGCTCTTCTTGTCTCATCCGCAATGGCCGCGGGGTTCTGTATTCCGAGCGTATAGGTGATACCTATGCGGTCATTTAGCTTGCTGCCAATGAGTTTGTGAAGAGGCTGCTGTGTTGC
>JBAVBF010000074.1:0-5286 GCA_049586115.1 Thermoanaerobaculia bacterium
TTTTCCCAGCGGCACCCCTGTTGAATGTCGTCAGGCGCGTCCGTCTTTGACTCATGCGCCGATCCTTCTTAGCGAACCTCGTGATCCTCGCCGTGACGGTGGCGATCGTGGCCGGTGCGTTCGCATCGTTCCAGCGCAAACGCTCCTCGTTCGAACGGATCGACTTCACCTTCACGCGCGACAGCGGCGTCGTCGTCGTCAAAACGGTCGACCCCGGCAGCAGCGCCGAAGCGAGCGGCCTTCGTCCCGGCGATCAGATCTGGCTCATCGGCGACACGCCGTCCACCGAGATCGAAGGGCTGCAGAAAACGCTGCGCCGCATCGGCCAGAAAGTGCCGATGGTCATCAACCGCGGCGGCAAGACCTTCAGGCTCGACTACCTCGTCCCCGAGCTGAAGATCGACTACGCGTATCTCATCCTCAGCTTCATCGGATTTCTCTACCTCGCCATCGGCATCTTCACCCTCTTCCGCGGCGGGCGGACTGAGTCGACTCTCTTCTTTTTCGTCACGCTGCTGTCGTTCATCGTCTACGTCTACACGCCGGCCGGCGACATCGACGCCACGTACAAGCTGCTGCAGGCGGTCGAAGAATTCGCAACGATTCTGCTGCCGCCGCTCACGCTCAATTTTTTCCTCGTCTTCCCGCGCCCGATCGTCCGCTATCAGCGCCTCATCGCTGCGATGTACATCCCGCCCGCGCTCCTCGCGGCGTGGGACCTCGACTTGCTCGTCCTCGGCAACCGTCTCGCGATCGCGTCACCATACCGATCGTTTCTCCTGATCCAGCATTGGGAGCTGATCCACTTCGCCATTTACTTCACGCTTGCCGTCGTCGCGCTTGCGTACACGTACCGCACGGCCGCCGCCGTCGGAAAAAAGCAGATCAAGTGGATCTACCTCGGCATGGCGCTCGGCTTCGTGCCGTTCCTGCTCGTCTACCTCGTGCCGTACCTCGTCAGCGGATCGGTCAAGCCTATCTACGCGACGATCTCGATTCTGCCGCTCGCGCTGATCCCGCTCGCCTTCGCCGTCTCCATCCTCAAATACAAGCTGTGGGACGTCGAAGTCGTCATCAAGGAGATCCTGGCGTACTCGGTCACGTTCATCTTCGGCATGATCGCCTTCTCGACGATCAACCTGATCCTCTCGCACGTGATCGAGGAGCGTTCCGCGCTGGAGCGCAACTTCCTCGCCTTCACCTCCGGACTGCTCATCGCCGGCGTACTGATTCCGGTCAAGGGACGGCTCGAGTCGGTCATCGAGATGTTCGTCTACCGCGACAGCTACAAGCATCGCCGCGCCATCGCCGAGTTCGCGCAGGAGCTGGCCACGTTTCACGACGTGCACGAGCTGATCTCGATGATGCGCGAACGTCTTCGCGATGCGCTCGGCCTGCAGCGGATGAACCTCTTCACGCGCGAAGGCGCGTCGCTGGTCATCTACGACGCCGAGGCGGAAATCCCGCGCCGCGCCACGATCGTCGAGTTCGGCGCGATGCCGGCCGAAGGTCCGCTCGTGCTGACCGATCCGCGGCTGCCGGAAGGAAGTGAGCTGCCGTGGCAACTCCTTCGCGCCGGCTATCGCTATCTCTTTCCTCTTCGCAATCGCGGCGAGCTGCAAGGTCTTCTGCTCCTCGGCACGAAGCGCAACGAAGAGCCGCTCTCGCGCGACGACCTGCACCTCGTCGAATCACTCTGCGCGCCGGTCGCGCTCGCGATCGAAAACTCGCGGCTCTACGGACGTCTGCGCCGCCAGCTCGAAGAGATCCGCGCGCTCAAGGAGTACAACGAAAACATCATCGAATCGTCGTCGTCGGCCATCGCAGTCGTTGCCTTCGACGGCACGGTCCTCACCGCCAATCACGCGTTCTGGGAGCTCCTCGGCGGCGTCGGTCCGAGCGAAGTCGCCATCGAATCGATGGATGAGCCCATCGCGGCCCTCTTCCCGCCGTACGACGAAATGCGCCGCACCAAAGCGCGCTCGATCACCACGAACTTCGTCAATCGCAACGGGGAGGAGAAGGAAGTCACCATCACTGCCAGCCCGCTCAACGCTGACGAGCCGGACGGCGCGCGCGTGCTCGTCATCGGCGACATCACCGAACGCGTTCGCCTCGAACGCGAGCTGCAGGACAAGGAGCGACTCGCCTCCCTCGGCCTCCTCGCCGCCGGTGTCGCGCATGAGGTCAACACGCCGCTCACCGGCATTTCGTCATACGCTCAGCTCCTGCTGGCCGACACGGACGAAAGCGATCCCCGCTACCGGCTGCTCAAGAAAATGGAAGCGCAATCGTTCCGGGCGTCGCACCTGGTCAACAACCTGCTCGATCTCATCGCCAACCGTCCGCGTTCGCGCGAGCTCGTCAATATCCCCGCGCTCATCGACGCAACGGTCAATCTGCACGAGGATCTCTTCAAGCCGAAGAACATCAGCGTGCATGTCGCGCCGATGGCGGATGCCGAGGTGCAGGGAAACTTTCACGATCTGCAGCAGGTGCTGACGAACGTTCTGCTCAATGCGCGCGATGCCGTCGCCGACAACGGCAACATCTGGATCACCGCGGAAGAGAATGGCTCGAACCTCGTCATCAAGATCAAAGACGACGGCAAAGGAATCGCGCCGGACATGATCGGCCGCATCTTCGAACCGCTCGTGACGACGAAACGCGGTCAGGGCGGAACAGGCCTCGGCCTGGCGATCACGCGCCGCATCCTTCACGCGTCGGACGGTGAAGTCACCGTCGAAAGCACACCCGGCCACGGCGCCGAGTTCACCATTACGTTGCCTCGGCAGCGCATCGCCACCACGCAGGATGTGGAGATGGAGCCGGTCGCTCCCAACTAATGATGATGCGAGTTCTTATAGTCGACGACGAAGAAGTCCTCCGCGACGTGCTCGACGCCGTTCTGCGCCGCGAAGGCTTCGAAGTGGCCATGGCCGCGAGCGGCGAGGAAGCGCTGGCCGTGCTCGACGAGGACGACAACATCGACCTGGTCATCCTCGACATCATGCTGCCCGGCATCAGCGGCATCGACACGCTGCGCGCGCTGCGCATCTCGAATCCGTCGCTGCCGGTCATCATCATCACCGCCTTCTCGTCGATCGACGGCGCCATCGAGGCGATGAAGCACGGCGCGTTTCACTACATCCCCAAGCCGTTCAAAAATGAGGAAGTCATCCTCACGGTCAACAAGGCGCTGGAGCAGCGCCGCCTTTCGCGCGAGAACGAGCGCCTCAAGGCCGAGCTGTCGGAAAAGTACGCGTACGCGAACATCATCGGAAAGTCGGAACCGATGCGGAAGGTCTACGACCTGATCCGTCTCGCCGCGCCGTCGCGCTCGAACATCCTCGTCACCGGCGAGTCGGGCACGGGCAAGGAGCTGGTCGCGAAAGCGATCCACCACGCCAGCCCGCGCGCCCGCAACGCCTTCGTCACCGTCAACTCCGGATCGCTGCCGCCGGAACTGCTCGAGTCGTCGCTCTTCGGGCACATGAAAGGCTCGTTCACCGGAGCGATCGCCACGAAGCGCGGCCTGTTCGAAGTCGCCGACGGCGGTTCGATCTTCCTCGACGAGATCGGCAACATCAATCTTGAAACGCAGGCCAAGCTCCTCCGTGTGATCCAGGAAAAAGAGTTCATGCGCCTCGGCTCGGTCGACACGATCAAAGTCGACGTCCGCATCATCGCCGCGACGAACGCCGACCTCACCAAGCTGATGGCGGAGAACCGCTTCCGCGAGGATCTCTACTACCGGCTCAACGTCATCACCATCCCGCTGCCGCCGCTGCGCCGCCGCCGCGAAGACGTAGCGCTCCTCGTCGCGCATTTCCTCGACAAATATGCCGAGGAGAACAAGCGCAAGGTGAAGGAAGTGACGCCCGACGCGATGCGCATCCTGCTCGATCACCCGTGGCCCGGCAACGTGCGCGAGCTCGAAAATACGATCGAGCGCGCCGTCGTCCTCTGCACCACCGACCGCATCGGCATCGACCTGCTCCCTGACTATCTCCGCTTCCCGCAGCAGACTGACCAGCCTGCGATGATCGTTCCGTCGGAGGGTCTGTCATTGAAGGATGCAGTGTCGCGCTACGAGCGCGGCATGATCCTGCAGTCGCTGGAGATGGCGAATAACGTCCAGAAAAAAGCGGCCGAGCTACTCCAGCTCAAACCCTCCACGCTCAACGAGATGATGAAGCGCCTCGGCATCCACACGAAGTCCAACGCGAACGTCGAAGAGGAAGTCGGTGTTGAGTAGTTCATGACCGACATTCGCGACTCCGTTCTCTCCGCCATCGGAAACACCCCCGTCGTCCGTTTTCGCAAGCTCGTTGACGAAGGCAGTGCCGACGTCATCGTCAAACTGGAGTTCTACAACCCGACCGGCTCCTACAAAGACCGCATGGCGCTGGCGATGATCGAAGGCGCCGAGCGCCGCGGCACGCTGCGCCCCGGCATGCGCGTCATCGAATACACCGGCGGCAGCACCGGCTCGTCGCTCGCGCTGGTCTGCTCGGTGAAAGGCTATCCATTCATCGCGCTGTCATCCGACGCCTGGTCCGAGGAAAAGCTGCGCACGATGCGCGCATTTGGCGCCGAGGTGCGCGTCTTTCCGAGTGAGGGCGGCAAAGTCACGCCGGGCCTCATCCAGACGCTGAAAGCCGAGGCCGAACGGTTGGCCGCGGAACCGGGAACGTTCTACGCGAATCAATTCAACAACCGCGACGCCATCGAAGGCTACCGCGGCATCGGCACCGAGTTGCTCGCGCAGGCTGGACCGATCGCCGTGTTCTGCGGCGGCGTCGGAACCGCAGGCATGCTCGCGGGCGTCTCGCAGGCGTTGAAACCATCCGGAACGCGCGTCATCGCGCTCGAACCCGGCACCTCGCCGGTCCTCACCGCCGGCTACGGCGGACCGCATCGCGTCGAAGGGATGGGCGTCGGCTTCGTTCCGCCACATCTCACAGGCGACGTCTACGACGAAGCGCGCGCGATCGACGAAGCCGAGGCGCGGGTGATGGCGCGAAGACTGGCGCGGGAGGAAGGGATTTTCAGCGGCGTTTCGACTGGATTGAACGTCGTCGCCGCGTTGCAACTTGCTCGCGAGTTGGGATCGGGACACACAGTCGCGACCGTCGCAGTCGACACAGGCCTCAAGTACCTCGCCGGCGATTTGTTTGCCCTGTCATCCTGAGCCGCCGAAGGACGGTCGAAGGACCTCCTCCGTGCTTGCTGCGTGCAAGAGCCGCCGTCCAGCCGGGTTAGCAGGGTGGGGGTCCTTCGACC
>JBAVBF010000075.1:0-11784 GCA_049586115.1 Thermoanaerobaculia bacterium
CCCCAGGCGCGGTCGCGCGTACGCACCACGCGCACGAGCAGGAGCGTGAGCACGGCCAGCGGTCCGAGTCGCAGATTGGCGAGGCCGGCCAGGCAGAGCATCGCGCCGCCGAGGAAGGCAAACCTGGGGTGATCGCCGATTCTCTGTAAGAAGAAAAGTCCGGCGATGTAGATGACGCATCCGAGAACGTCGACGCGATATTCGACAGCCGGCAGCATGAAGAGCGTGCTGCAGAGCACGAGCGTCATCGCCGTCCATGCCGCGAATGCCGAGATGCCCGCGCGGCGCATCCAGCCGCGCAGCAGAATGAACGTAAGAATCCAGAGCGGCAGTTGCGCCCAGCGCATTAGCAGGATCGCGCTCACGCCGGGACTGTTCGTCAGCGCCGTGACCGGCGCGAATAGGAACCACTGCAGCGGCGTGTGGTGCTCCCAGAAATCGCGATACGGAACGAGCCCGCGGCGCACCCAGTCGGTGGCGCGGAAGAATTCGATCTCATCCCAGACCAGCGGATGGAGTCCCTGCAGTTGGAGCAGTCGCGCAATGACTGAGACCAGCGAGATGCCGCCGAACAGCGCGGTTGCACGTCGAGTGTTCATCGCCGGTACCGGTGCGAATCAGGGAGGAGAGTTGCCGGACAGAGCGTCCGGCAACTCGGAATCATCAGATCTTCTTCGCGGCTTTTTGCAGACCCTTGGCGGTGGAGTTGAGCGCGCCCTTGGCCATCGACTTCGCGCCCTTCACGCCTTTGGCGACCTGCTTGTCGATCGCCTTGCGCGCTTCTTTGACTTTCGGCGCGGCGGCTTTCTTGATCGCCTTTATCTTCGGTTTCGCGGCTTTCGCAACGGCGTCGTACGCGTCTTCGCTCGCCTTCGCCACTGCTTTACCGACCTTCTTCGCGGTCTTCTGCACGTCCTTCTTCTTGATCATGAATCTGCTCCTTCGTTGGTGTGTCGGGCTACCTTAGCATGCGTCACTTCGGCTTTTGGACCTGGTCGAGCTGTGCGCGGAATTCGCGGGCCCAGGCCAGGAAGGCGGATTCGACGTCTCCCCACCGGCGATAGGAGTTCAATCCGCCAAAATATTTGCGGCCCATTTTCCGGTCGGCGAAGGCCGCCACGCGCGCGTTCGAATTGCTGTCGCGCATATCGACTTCGATGGCCGCCTGTCCGATGTCGATCGTCGGCAGGAGAATGCCGCCGGGGCCGAGGAAGCTGCCAATCGCTTTCGCGCCGAGGTTCTTGGAGGGATGGACGGGAACGAGCTCCGTGATCGCGGCGCGTACACGGAGCACGCCGGCGCCAGGCTTGTCGACGACCACGTAGCCGCCGCGCGTCAGTTCATCGATGAATGCCGCGCGCAGGTGCTCGCTCAGGCTTTTCACCTCGTCGGCGCTGGACTCGTACTCCGGCGCGGCCTTGCCGAGGGAAACGACGATCGGCTCGAACAGAAACGAGTGGTAGTCCGCGAGAGCCCTCGGCCGGCTCGACCACGAACGCGTCGACGGGTGGCCGGGGACGGACTGCAGCTCGATGCCGCTGCCGAGAAAGACGAGATTCGGCGCGGGTGCCGTCGCGCAGCCGGCCAGAATCAGGAACGTGAGTGCCGCGAACATTCTCTTCATTGCGTTTTCCTTTGCGAGTCGATCCAGCGGTCGATATTCGATTCGAGGACGTTCAGCGGCACTGCGCCGCTGCCGAGGACGACGTCATGGAACTCGCGCACGTCGAAGCGCGTACCGAGTGATCCCTCGGCGCGTTTGCGCAGCTCTTTGATTTTCAGTTCGCCGAGTTTGTACGCGAGCGCCTGACCGGGCCAGGAGATGTAGCGGTCGACTTCCGTCTCCACTTCATGCAACGGAAGCGCGGTGCGCGTGGCGAGATAGTCGATGGCCTGCTTGCGCGTCCACCCCATCGAATGGATGCCGGTATCGACGACGAGGCGGCAGGCGCGCCACATCTCGTACGTCAGCCGGCCGAAGTTCGCATACGGATCCTGGTAGATGCCGGCCTCGATGCCGAGCCATTCGCAATACAGTCCCCACCCTTCGCCGAAGGCCGAGATGTAGGAGAAGCGGCGGAAGTTCGGGAGGTCGCCAAGCTCGCGCGCGAGCGAGATCTGCAGATGATGGCCCGGCACGGCTTCGTGCAGCGTGAGCGCCTCGAGGTTGTAGAGCGGGCGGCTCTCCAGCATGTACGTGTTGACCCAGTAGATGCCGGGCTGGGTGCTGCCCTGCGCCGGACCGACGTAACGGCCGCTCGTGTATTTCGGCGCGATGTCGTCCGGCACCGGCTCGACCGTGTACGGCAGCCGCGGAAGTGTTTTGAAGAGAGACGGCAGCTTGCCATCGATCCGCTTGGCGATTCGCGACGCGCGCGACAGCAACTCCTCGGGTGTCTTCGCGTAGAAGCGCGGATCGGTCCGGAGAAAGACGAGGAAGGCCGCGAAGTCGCCATTGAATCCGGCCTGCTTCATCACTGCATTCATCTCGCCGGAAATCCGCTCGACTTCACTCAACCCGATCTTGTGGATCTCCTCCGGGGTGAGGTTGAGCGTGGTGAATTCGCGGATTTTCAGCGCGTAGTACGCGCGCCCATCCGGCAGTTCGGACGCACCAAGCGTCGTGCGCGCGTTCGGCAGATATTCGTTGCGGAAGAAGTCGAGGAACTCGCGGTATCCGACCACGGCTCCGTCCATCACCGCGGCGCGTCCCTCGGTCTGCAACCGCGCGCGTTCGGATTCGGGCACCGAGGATGGGAACTTCGCGAACGGCGCCCAGAAAACGCTCTTCGCCGGATCGTCGACGATGTGCGCCGTGATCGTGGAGTCGTAACCCTCCAGCGTCGGGTGCGGAATGGTCATCCCGCGCTTGATGCCGATGCGCATCAGCGCGATCTCTTCGCGAACGTAGCGCGGCCACGCTTTGAGCCGGCTGATGTAGTTCTCGTAATCCTTCACCGTCGCCAGCGGGACGTCTTTCGGCAGGCGCGAGAAACCGGAGTGGAATCCGGAGTCGGCGTTGAACGGGACCTGGTAGTCGCCGAGCTCGAACGATGCAGCCGAATCCTCCAGCCGTTGCTTGAAGATGTCGTAGTTGACGGCTTCAGCCTGCGGCAGTTTCGCGCGATCGATCGCGGCAAGTTCCGCAAGCGCGGCCTTCGTGTGCGCGTGACGTCGTTCGAGATCGGCCATCGTCACGGACGGCAGGCGATCGTCGTATTCGTGTCGGCCGACCGAGGTGGCGAAGAGCGGATTCTCGCGAAGCTGCGTTTCCCACGCGCGGTCGAACAGCGCGTGAAGCCGGGCGACCTCATCCGCTGCACTTGCAGAAAACGCAAGGAGACACACGACGACCAGGAGCGATAGCCGAAGTTTCATTCGCGAAGCTTACCGTCTGTCGCGGGAAGACAAGTTGACTTGACAGTGTTAGGCAAGCTAACTTTACAAAGGAGCCTACCCATGAACCTTAGAAATCGACTTTCAATTAAGCCCAGCATGCTGATGATGATCGGAATGACGTGCCTGGTGATCTCGAGTCTGCCGATCTTCATCCAGCTGGCGACGCAACTGAACCCGGACGCCATCGACTTCGCGCGCGGCCTGCTGATCGGTCTCTCGATCGGATTCAATCTGCTGGCCGTGTTGCTGTACGCACGGAACAGGCGCGCCGCGCGCTAGACAGCTACTCCACGATTCGCGCGAGTTTCAGCAACTGCGAGCTGAAGTCCGACCCTTCGGCGCGGGCGGCGGGGAGGTTGACGATCATGGCCGCATGATCGCCGCGCAGCGCGAGACCGACGGCTGCTCCGGCGGCGACATATTCGGGGACCGCCGTCACCGTGCGGATTCGCCTGACCCGCAGCGCAACGAAAAGTGCTTCGACATTCACAGCGCGCAGCGGAGCAATGTAGGCGGCGTCGATGCCTTGGGGAATCTGCTGACCAGGCGCAACAGCCCCATCGGAGAGATCGACCAGCACGCAGCGCACCGACAGCTTCGCGGCTTCAAATTCGTGGCAGAGATCGTTCGCGGCCACGAACGAAATCCGGAACTTCGATTGGTAAAGCACTCCCAGCGTGAGTGGATCGCGAGGGACGAAGTTGCGGTCGAACTGCCAGAGCTTGGCGATGATCGCCGCCTGCACCTGAGGCGGGACGGCCGGTTCGACCGCCGCCGCCGGCAAGGCCAGGAATGCCAGCAGCATTGCCGCGGCACCCGCGAATCGGAATGAGCAGGAACGAGTCATTTGGTCACATGGAGCATCACTTCGAACGTGCGGCCGTCCTGCTGCATTGACGATGATCGAAACTCGGTACCCACCGGATTCGAATAGCGGCGGTCGAAGAGGTTTCGCACCGTCAACCCGGCGCGAAGATGGTTGGTCAGCGCAAAGGAAGACGTCGCATTCGCGACCAGAAACGGAGATGTGCGCCTGCCGTCGGTCGTCACCCGCGACGTTTCATAGTTCAGGTCGATCCCTCCATGCAGCCGCGCGGCGGGATTCGTCGACGCACCGAACCGGACGAGATGCTGAGGCACGTTTGCGATGACCTCCAGGACGTTGTCATCGCGCACCCGGACGAGCGACCACGACGCATACGCCCAGAGGCCGGATGGCGCACGGTAGTCGATCTGGACCTCGGCGCCCGTTGCGTGTTGCGCCTTTGCATCGTTCACATATCGATCCGGCTTGATGTCGATGAGCCCTTCGGCTTTGTTCGCGAAGACGGAGCCGAACAGAGCGAACGAGCCGCTCAGCTTTTGTTCGACGACCGCTTCCGCCGTGCGGATTTTTTCGGGGTTGAGGCCATTGCTGACGCCGCGGCCGAAGATTTCCAGCTCATAGACATCGGGAGCGCGATAGGCCTGTCCGTACAGGAACTTGATGGTCGTCGATTTGGAAGGATCGAACACGACCGCGACGCGCGGATTGAACCAGCTTCCGACCGCGGTGTTGTGCTCCACGCGCAACCCGGCCGTCACCGACAGATTCGACGTCGGCTGATATTCGTTCTGCACGTAGCCGGCGATGGTCTTGAACGGCCCCTCCAGGTCGAGATCGCCGTTGCCAAAGTAACGATATTGAGCGCGTGCGGCATCGGTGGCCTCGATCCCGAACGTCATGCGATCGTTCGAGCGCATATCCCACTGCAGGCGCGTCTCGAGCGCAAATTTCTCACCGAGGGAGTTGTCGCGCAACGCGGGAGAGGTGGGATAGCGGCCGTCGTAGTCGTAGCGATCCCAATACGAACGGACGGCCATGCGCAGACGCGGCGTCAGCGCGCGCTCATACGAGAGGTCGATGAACTTGCGGCGGTCGGTCGTCCATTCGTCCTCATTGAAATTCGATCCGTACGACGCGCCGGGTACACCTTTCGTGCGGACGCCGTACTGCAGCGTCGCCTCGAAGCCGCCGTTCGTGATGTGGGCCATGGCGCCGCCGGCGTGGTCGTAGTCTCGTCCGCGGGCGATGCCGTCGCTGCCGCCGGTAGCGAATTCAGGGAAGTAGAGGTTGCTGCCGTTTTCCGACCGCCACAAGCCGGAGAGGGCGATGTCGGTGTGGCCGATCGCGGTCGTTCCGCTCGCGGAGCCGGAGCGAAAGCCTGCGCTGCCGGCGCGCGCAGTCGCAGACGCCGTCCGGGTGCCGTCGCCCCGTTTCATGACTACGTTCACGACGCCGAACATCGCGCCCGTGCCGTACATGACGGAGCTGGGACCGCGAACGAACTCGATGCGCTCGACGGCATACAGATCGAGCACGAGGTCGGTGCCGACGGCGGCCGATCCGAATACCGGCTCATTGATCGGATGTCCGTCGATCAGAACCAGGAGACGGTTGTTGTAATCGCTGAGCCGCGAAAATCCGCGCACGCCGAGGCTCACGTAGTTGCGGTCGTACGAGGTGTAGAGGCCGCGAATGCTGCGCAGCGCATCCGCCAGCGTTTCGAACCCATACCGTTCAATCTCCTCGGCGGTGATGATGGTGACGGACGCCGGCACGTCACGCACCGGCTGCTCGTACTTTGCCGCGGCATTGATGCGCGCGTTGAGCAGATCGTCGAGCGGCGACGGCGCCTCCTGACCAAACGCACTGGCAGCGGCCGCGGCAAGCAAAAAGAAGAAAGCCAGTCGTGTGATCACGACGCGACTTCGCCTTCAGAGTGGTCGATCATGACCACTCTTAAAGCGTCCGAGGTGCCAGCCACAGCCACGACGTAAATGCCTGCAAACATTCGCCCGACGTCAAATCGTGGCGGCGTTATGTCCCTCGGAAATTGGGCGGTTGTCTGAAATCCAGACAGGTTGTGTTTGACACTTCTGCCCTCGCGCGTCGTCCCAAACCTGAATGCTGGTGAAATCACGTCCAGGCTTGCAGGTGGCGCAAAATCTGCTCCGCTGAGACGTGCACACAGAAAGGTGCCGATCATGTCCAACCATGACCTCCCGCCAGAACTTCGACGACGCAGTCGCCCCGAGGCGATGCCGATCGAACTACCGCTGCAACTCCCGCTCGACGACGCGCCGCCGCTCCCGAATCCCGACCGCGCCTCGGTCGACCAGCAGCGCAATCCGGAGCCCTATCTACGCCAGAGCTGACGTCGCCAGCTACCGGAACTTCTTATTCAGCCGGTCGCGCGACATCGCATCGACGCGCGTCAACGTCGGCGCGAGCACTTCGCGCTGCTTCTCTACGAGCGATGCGATTCCTGACTTGGCCAGTCCCAGCATCGCCGTCATTTCCTCTTCGCTGAACGTTGCGCCCTCGGCGGTGCCTTGCAGTTCGACGAAGCGGCCTTTGTCGGTGGCCACGATGTTCATGTCCACGCCGGCTTTCGAGTCTTCCTCGTAATTGAGATCGAGCGCGGGAGTGCCGTTGATGATGCCGACGGAGACGGCGGCGACGAAGGAGCTGATCGGCCAGGTCACGATCTTGCCGTCGAGGTAGAGCCGGCCGAGGGCGAGCGCGAGGGCGACGAACGAGCCGGTGATTGAGGCGGTGCGCGTGCCGCCGTCGGCCTGGATCACATCGCAGTCGAGCCAGATCGTCCTCTCGCCGAGGAACTCGGTGTTGACGGCGGCGCGAAGGGAGCGGCCGATCAGACGCTGAATCTCCATCGTCCGGCCGCCCTGCTTCCCTTTTGCGGCCTCGCGGTCGGTGCGCTCGGTCGTTGCGCGCGGCAGCATTCCGTACTCCGCCGTCACCCATCCCTTGCCGGTGCGGTAGAGAAACGGCGGAACTTTTTCCTGGATCGATGCGGTGCAGATCACGCGCGTGTCGCCGACCTCGATCAGCGCCGAGCCCTCCGCGTGCTTGCTGAAGTGCGGCGTGATGAGAACGCGGCGCATCTCATCGGAGGCGCGGCCGTCGGTGCGGGGCTTGGTCGTCATGGGCGGCGGAGGATATCGCGTTGAAAAGGCGAAATGTTGACCCTTGTCATCCTGAGCCGCCGGAGCCGCGCAGCGGCGGAGGACGGTCGAAGGACCCCTACGTGCTTGCCATCTTCAAATACCGCCGCCCGATCCGGGTCGCAGGGAGGGGATCCTTCGACCGTCCTTCGGCGGCTCAGGATGACAGCGTTCTACGCGAGCACTCCTTCCGTGATCTCCGCCCCTTTTGGTACCACCACGATTCCGCTGTCGGTCACCGTGAAACGCTGGCGATCGGCCTCGAGGTCGTAGCCGATCGTCGTGCCGGGCGGAATCTTCACGCCCTTGTCGATGATCGTGCGGCGGATTTTCGAGTGGCGGCCGATCTCCACGCCGTCCATCAGGATCGATTCGTCGACGTCCGTGTACGAATGGATGCGCACGCGCGGATGGAGAACGCAGCGGTTGATCGTACCGCCGGAGATGATCGCGCCGTCCGAGACCAGCGAGTCCGTAGCGATGCCGATGCGCTGCGACTTCGAGTCGGCGAAGACGAACTTCGCCGGCGGCAGGTTCAGCGGTGCCGACACCATCGGCCATTGCTGGTTGTACAGATTGAATAGCGGCGTGACCGCAACCAGATCGAGCGACGCGGCAAAATACGAATCGATCGTCCCTACGTCGCGCCAGTACCCGCGGTTGATCTCCGCTTCGCCCGGCACGTAGTTCTGGCCGAAGTCGTACGCGAACACCTTCATCCGCGGATACATGGCCGGGATGATCTCCTTGCCGAAGTCGTGCGCCGCGTCGCGTAGCGCATTGCGTTGCAGCACGTCGATCATGACGTTCGCTTTGAAGATGTAGTTGCCCATCGAGGCCAGCACCATGTCCGGCCGGCCCGGAATCGTCTTCGCCCCTTCCTTCGGTTTCTCGACGAATCCGGTCACGCGCCAGTCGCTGTCGACCTCCACGATCCCGAAGTGATGCGCCTCCTCGACCGGCACCGGAATCGTGGCGATGGTCAGGTCGGCATCGTTGGTCAGGTGCTCCTGCAGCATCTGGTTCACATCCATCTTGTAGATGTGATCGCCGCCGAAGACGCAGACGAACTCCGGCTGCTCGTCGAAGATCAGCTCGAGATTCTGAAAGACCGCGTCGGCGGTCCCGCGGAACCAGAACGGACCTTTGCGCATCTGCGCGGGGACGATGTCGACGTACTGGCCAATCTCCGGCACCAGCCGCCACGTGCGCGTGATGTGCTCGATGAGCGAGTTCGACTTGAACTGCGTCATCACTTTGATCTTGAAAAAGCCGGAGTTGATGAAGTTGTTGATGACGAAGTCGATGATCCGGTAGCGGCCGCCGAACGGCACGGCCGGCTTGGCGCGGTCGCGCGTCAGCGGGTATAACCGCTCGCCCATACCGCCGGCGAGGATCATCGTCAGAATGTTGCGGCGAGCCAGTGATCCGTACATGAGCGGGTGATTGTTTCTCCAACGGGCTCACGAAGCAATTCATGTGCTAAAACGTTTGGCCTGACGATGGCTGAGAAGGACTACTACGACATCCTCGGCGTGAAAAAGACCGCCAGAGAGGATGAGCTGAAGAAGGCCTACCGCGCCCTTGCGAAGAAGTTCCATCCCGACAAGAACAAGGGCAACAAAGAAGCGGAGAACAAGTTCAAGGAAATCTCCGAGGCCTATGCAGTTCTGTCGGACACGGAGAAGCGCGAGCAGTACGACCGCCTCGGCAAGGAAGCATTCCGCGGCGGCGGTCCGGGCGGCGGCAATCCCTTTGCGGGTGGTGCAAATCCGTTCGGCGGATTCGACTTCTCGCAGTTCACCGGAGCGGGCGGCGGCGGACGTGCGCGCGGCGGACGTCGTTCGACGACGGGCGGCGGCGGATTCACCGACATCTTCTCCGACCTGTTCGGCGGCGGTGGCGCAGGATTCCAGCCCGGCCCCGAACGCGGCGCCGATCTCGAAGCCGAACTGACGATCGATTTTCGCGACGCCATCCTCGGCACGACCATGGACCTCGTCCTCAACGGCAAAGGCGTGAAGGTGAAGATCCCCGAGGGCGTCGCCGACGGACAAAAAATCCGGCTGCGCGGCAAAGGAGCGCCGGGCAGCAGCGGCGGTCCGGCCGGCGACCTCAATGTGCTCATTCACGTCCGTCCGCATCCGCTGTTCGAACGCCGAGGGGACGACATTTACATCGACCTTCCGATCAAAGTCGGCGAAGCAATCCGCGGCGCCGAGGTCGAAGTGCCGACGATTCAAGGCCCGGTGCGCGCACGAATCCCTGCCGGTACGCAAGGGGGCCAGACCTTCCGTCTGCGCGGCAAGGGCGTGAAGAAAAAAACGACCGCGGGCGATCACTACTACCGCGTCGAGATCACCGTCCCGAAGAGCGCCGCGCCGGATGTGCTCGAAGCCGCCGAGACCATCGACGCCGCATACGGCGAGGACCCGCGCGCGAAGCTGAATCCCGCGCTCTAACGCATGGAAATCGAGCTCCTTCGCGCCGACGTCTCCTCGCTCAAGGTCGACGCCATCATCAACCCGGCCTCGGCGAGCAAGCCGGTCGCGGAATTCGGATCGGTGCCGGTCGGACATGCGGTTGTCACCAGCGGCGGCAACGTGCTCTGCAAGTTCGTCATCCACGCCATCGTGCCGCGCTTCGGCGACGGCGATGAGGACGCAAAGCTGCGCAACGCGGTCTGGGCGGCGTTGAAGCGCGCCGAGGAGTTGGCGATCGCGTCGGTGGCAATGCCGCCGGTGCCGGCCGTCTTCGGATTCGATCAGGTCCGCTGCTGGCGCGTGCTGGTCTCGACCGCGCTCGACTTCCGGCCGCACGCGCGATCCTTGCAACGCGTGGTCTTCTGCACGTTCAGCGAACAAAACCATTGCGAACTGCAGCGCGTCCTCGAGGAGCTGACCGCGTGATTCCGGCAGGACAGATTTTCATCATCGGCGACTCACACATCGGCCTTTCCGATGGCAGTGAAGCGCCGATCGTCGCCTGGCTCGATCGCCTCGCGGCGCTGCATCCGCGCGCGCTCTACCTCAACGGCGATCTCTTTCACTACCTCATCGCCGATCCGAAGTTCTATACGCCGTCGGTCGAGAACGTCTTCGCTCGTTTTCGCCAGCTGCGCGACAGCGGCGTGCCGATTCACTACGTCGAAGGCAACCGCGATTTTTTCCTGCACGGTTCATTCGTGGAGGATGGCGTCACCGATATCGCGATGGAGTACGCCGTGGCGGCCGGCGACAAAAAATACCTGATCATCCACGGCGACATGATCAATGACCGCGATCTTCCCTACCGCTTCTGGCGCTTCGCGTCGAAGAACGCGCTGTCAAAATTCGCGCTGAAGTTCATCCCGAAGAAGGTGGCGCGGAACTTCGTCGACGGCATCGAGCACCGGCTGTCGGATTCAAACTTCAAACACAAATCGCGGCTGCCGATCGAGCAGATGCAGGCCTTCGGCCGCTCCCGCGCCGGCTTCACGCACGTGGTCTTCGGACATTTTCACGAGAAGCTGGTGCTGGATGGTTCGCCGACGGTCACGGTGCTTCCGCCGTGGTACGAGACGGGCGAGGCGATGGCGATTGATCCAGATACCGGTTCGTTCGAGTGGGTAACGATTTGATCACGCGGAGACGCGGAGGCGCGGAGAGAACCGCCTTTCTCCGCGTCCCCGCGTCTCCGCGTGAAAAGCTTTTATGCGCATCACTTTCCTAGGCAGCGGAACCAGCACCGGCGTCCCCGTAGTCGGATGCTCCTGCTCCATCTGCACCTCCACCGATCCCCGCAACAAACGCCTGCGCCAATCCGTGAAGATCGAGGCCGCCGGCAAGCACTTCCTCATCGACACGAGCCCCGATCTTCGACTCCAGCTCCTCAGGTTCCCCATCCCGCGGCTCGACTTCGTTCTCTTCACGCACTCTCACTCCGATCACCTCATGGGCCTCGATGACATCCGCCCATTCAACTTCCGGCAGCGCGAGGCGATCCACGCCTTCGCGAATCCGATGACCGCTGCCGCCATCCGACGCGCATTCAGCTACATCTGGTCGGACTCGCAGATCGGCGGCGGCAAACCGCAGCTCGACCTCATCGAAATCGATGCGCCGTTCGTCCACGAAGGCATCGCCATCACGCCCCTTCCCGTCGCTCACGGCGACTGGACGATCCTCGGCTTTCGCATCGGCAACTTCGCCTACATCACCGACACGAACGGCATCCCTGACGCGACCATGGAACTGCTGCACGGCGTCGAAATCCTCGCGCTCGACGGTCTGAGAATCTCGCCACGGCATCCGACGCATTTCGTGATCGATGAAGCCGTCGCCGCCGCGCAGCGCATCGGCGCGCGCGAAACGTGGCTGATCCACCTTACGCACGAAG
>JBAVBF010000076.1:0-6999 GCA_049586115.1 Thermoanaerobaculia bacterium
AGGCAACCGATCTCCAGCTGATCCGTCAGAACACGATTCATACCGTGACGGAGCAGTTGATGGTCACCACGCCGAACTACTGGCTCGCTCCTGCGCTCGTGGCGCTGTCCGCCTGGATCAAGGACGACCGGTCGCTCGCCGAGCGTGGCGTCGCCGAGTCCATCCGCCGCGACGATAACAAGACTTCGCTCTTTTTCGCGCTCGTCTGCCGCCGCGCACGGCGCAGTGAAGCGCTCACCCGTTGGCTGAGCCGCTATTTCCAGATGCAGAACCCGATGGCCATCGATCGCGAGGTGGTGGTCATGCTCGACGGACTCGCCAACGGCGTGTTCGGCGGCGGTGCATTGATCGCCTGTTCGAACGTCATCGAGCAGTGGCTGACCGAGCTCGAGGAGCAGGCGGGCTTCCTCGACGATCAGCGGAAGCGGTGGGCGGCGCAACTCGACGTGATGACACCCAAGCCGGGAGATCGCGATTATCCGACGCTCCGCAAATATGCCGGGAACGCGCCGCAACTGATGAAAGCGCTCTGCGCCGCGCGTCGCAATCGCGCGGTCCACGATTTCTTCACCAACCTCTTTACCGGAGAGCTGATCGTTCCGCCGTCGATCGAGGCCGCGTGTGATTCGCTGCTCGACTCCCTGGTCGCGAATTTCGATGACGAAGAGCTGCCGTACCGCCGCGAGGAGCGCCTGCTCGCGCTCATCAAGGAAGAGGATGGGGACAAGGACGCGGCGAAGATCCGCTTCGATGCGGAAGCCGAAATTCATCAGGCAAGCACGAATTTCGCGGCTGTGCTTACCAACTCGGCCATGAATCCCGAGCAACTCGGTGCCACGCGCGCCACCCAGCGCTATGCCGTGTCCCGGTCGCGCGAGTGGATCATGGCGGCCCAGAATGACCTCGTCGCGCGCGATCGAATGGAGATGCCGCGACAGGCCGAGTTCACGATCGCGTCCTGGTCCGCCAGGAGCACCGACGGCGCCAACGAGAAAGTGCTCGCAGCCGATCTTCGACAGCATTACAACGCGAAGATCGATACGGCCGTCAACGCCGTATCGCTGACCCCCGCCGCATGGATCGTGCTCATCGCCGGCATTCTCATCGGCGGCCTGATCATGACCGGCCGCGGTATGGCGATTCCGATCGGGCTCGTGCTGATCGCGGCCGCGGGAGCCTTCTTCTTCTGGAAATACAAGGATCTCGATCGCCAGCGTGACGAGGCGCGGCAGGCGCTCGAAAAGGAGCACGATCAGGCGGCCGCGGTACTCAAGGCAGTTCTGGCCGAGCTTGCCGACTACCGCTTCGAGGTCGCGGCCGAAGATGCGCGTTCGGCCGAGGTTACGGCGCTTCTCGAATCCCTCAGCTCTCCGCAGTTCGTCCTGCAGCGCCCCGAACAACGCGTATCCGTTGCCTGAAGGAGAAATTGTCATGACCACACCTGCACGACCGATTCTCGGTACTGAGGTCATCCCGCCGAAGGCGGAGACGCCGCAGAACAGTGTCCCGCCGGAGTTGCCGATTGCGAAGGAGCTTCCGCCGTGGGATCTCATTCCCTCGGATCTGCTGCTGGTGCGGCGGCGGCCGGTGAACCAATGACGGCCGTCTCGGCGCCGGCAACCTATGCCGAGTGGGTGCCGCTCCTCGAGCGGTTCCGCGACGGCGACGACTCCGTAATCGAGCTCCTGCTCGCCGGCACGCTCGCGTGGACGAATGTCGTCGCGGAGCGCTGGACCGCGCGTTTCGCAGAAGCGTTCGATGCTCGCCTGAAAAACGTCGCGTCCCGCTTGCAGCTCGCGCTCGATCGTTCCCGCGGTGACACCTTTTCGGTTTCGCAGGCACTCCTCGGCGCGCGTCGCGCACTGGCACCGCTCCACGCGGCCGCCGCGATGGCGTGCGCGCCGGCCAGCGTTCGCGAACACTTCGCCGCCGAAGTGGCGCGCTTCGCGGCACAGACGCAGGAGTCGCTCGAAGCGAGCGCGAAGCGCAATCGAGCGGATGTCCTGCTCAAGGCGCTCCGCGACAATCCGTTGACCGTCGTTGTCCCTGTCTCTCTTTCTCGCGCAACCGATTCCGTCACGACGGCGCAAGCCGGATCCGGCCGCCGAATTCTTCTGTGAGCAAACATGCCTGACTTTCAATCCTGCCGGCAGACCATGCTTCTGTACCTCAAAGCGAGGATTCCGTTCATCTCGTTCCGCACGGATGAGCGTGACCGCGCCCTCGATCTACTTCGCCAGCTCGCACCGCAACTGAACATTCCGATCTACGTTCACACGCTGTCGCAGGGGACGCGCGACATCGCAACGAATCGCCCGGTCAATGACGACCGGTCCGTCCCCGGCGCGCTCGATTTCGCCAGTCAGCAGATCGTGCAACGGCAGAACCTGACGTTCGTATTGACCGAGACACAGGATCTCAGCGACGACACGCCGACGAGCCGGCAACTACTCGACGTCGCGGCGTCAGCGACCGAGCGCGGCGGAGTGATCATCGTCATCACCACTTCTCCGATCTGGGCGCGTCTGCAGAGGCAGGGCATGAGCCTCACACTCGATCCGCCGAACGAGGATGAGATGCGGGCCATCGTCGCCGAGTGCCTCACGCCGTACCGTGGCGGTCTTCCGATCGACTGGCAGGATGCCGAGCTGTCCGAGGCCGCCGCGATTCTGGCCGGCGTGACACGGATCGAAGCGGAGAACGCCATTGCCACCTTGTTGGCCAAAGGTTCGATCACGAAAGGCGATCTCAGCGACCTCACGAAAGTGAAGGACCGCATTTTTTCCGACATTGCGGGACTGGAGCGGGTCAAGGTCACGGCGGGCGAGGTGTCTGTCGGCGGTCTCTCGGGCCTGCGCGCCTGGCTGGAGAAGCAACGGCCGTTATTGACGATGGATCTGCGCGACCGGGGGTTGCGTCCGCCCCGAGGCGTCCTGCTCGTGGGCGTCCCGGGTTGCGGGAAGTCGCTTTCCGCCAAGGCGATCGCGGAGAACTGGAGCCTGCCTCTGTATCGCCTGGATCTGTCCAACATCCACGGCCAGTACCTCGGGCAGTCGGAAGGCCGTTTGAAGGAGGCGCTGGCAACGGCGGACCGCGTCGCCCCGTGCGTTCTCTGGATCGACGAGATCGAGAAAGGGCTCGCCGGCTCCGGCGGCAGCGACGGCGGGACATCGTCGCGAATCGTCGGGCACTTCCTGTACTGGCTGCAGGAAGGCCGCGCGCGCGTATTCGTGGTGAGCACGGCGAACGACATCACCAAGCTTCCGCCCGAGCTCTTCCGGCGCGGACGATTCGACGAGCTGTTCTTCGTCGATCTGCCGACTGCCCCGGAGCGCGCCGAAATCATTGCGCTCTACCTGGAGAAGCACCTGCGGCGCACGTTCGACGAAACGATCGTCTCGGATCTCGTCGAGCTCTCCGAGGGATTCGCCGGAAGCGACCTTCAGGCGGCCGTCGCCGAGGCAGCACGCGAGGCGGTATTGAAGGGAGATGCAGTCGTCGACGAGGAGTATTTGCGGAAGGTGTTCCGAAACATCGTCCCACTTTCGAAGACGAATCCGGAAGCCATCGAGAGCATCCGCGCCTGGGGACGCGAACGGGCGGTACCGGCATCGGGCGCCCACGCACCCGCGAGTGAAGGACAGCCACGCGCGCGCAGATCGGTGCTGGTGTGACCCAAGGAGCCCGCCGGGCTCAGACCTGCGACATCCGGCCAGCATGGATTTTTGCCATCTCATCGGCCATGCGTGTGGCCGCCTCTCCGATCGCGTTCTCCGCGAGAGAGAGACGCTGCGAGTCGCTTTCACCCAGTGATACGGCAGCGAGATAGCAGTCCAGGAGGAGGCCAATGTCGTTCCCCGGGTTCAATTGCAATGTCTCCCACATTCGTGCGCGAACGATGCTCACCAACCGGTCCCGCACTGCCGTGTCCTCCAGCGGCGCAATGTACGCTGCGATCTCGCAGAGTTGCTGCCGGATCGTCGGACCGGTGAGGAGGTACTCGACGGTCATAAGACTTCGCATCCACATCTGCTCGACTCCGGGGGTTGAGTTGCCATTCGCGGCGAGCAGCAGGCAAGCCGATGTAACCGCTTCGAATGAGAAGTCTTCGTCGCCGTTCAGGCACCGATCGAGTCCTTCGGCGATCGAATCGAAAATTGGTTCCAGTGGAATCTCCGCGGCCAGGTCTACTTCTTCAATGACTCGCGCAGCCAGTACTGTGTATGCCAGCGACGGTCGCGAACCATTGACGGAAACCGCGCCGTCCGTTGTGATTCGGCGCAGAGAAGCGGCGATCGCCGAGCCCCACCTCGCTACCTGCTGCTCCTCCCCGACTGCCCGCGCGATCCGGACCAGCAATAGAAGTGAATCCAGCTTCCAGATCGCCCGTGGCTCCGGCAGGATCGTGGAGGGAATGTCCGGGTCGGTGTTGATCCATCGAGCCAGCGTGCCGCTCAGTTTCTCAGCCATGGGCAGGTTCGCGATTCGCACTGCGGTCAGAAGGCTGTCGAGCATTCGCAGGTGGCCGAGATCGGTCAGGTGTGCCGTTTTGCCGACGCGCTGCGGAACGAGAAACATCAGGCCGACGAGGACGGCGCTCATCAACATCAGCATCTCGTGAATCACGAAGTCCGTCGCAATGCCGCTCATGAGCCTCGCGGTAAGCGCTCCACCGCATGCAAACAGGAACGCCGTCCCGGCAGCTGTCGACAACCCGAGCAGGATGATGACCCTGTTGGATGTGATGTGGCGGTCGTAATAGATCTCGCGCCAGAAGATGCGAATGGCGAAGACCTCTCCGGAGGACTCGAGCCAAGCGATGGGAGGAAAGGCGCGCACCACGGCACTCGTGCTTCGGCTCATGGCGTAGGTAGTCATAGCTCCCGCCATCGCAACGATCCATACGTCGATCCAAACTCTGCTCCCGACTCCACTGAGTCCGAAGATCCAGGCGGCGACAGCGCTGCAGCCGGTGAAGATGCTGAGGGTGACGAGAAGCACAGGGACTTGTTGCAGTAGAGGATGACGCAGAGAGACCGTCGCACTCTCCGGATCCCATTCGGCCCCGCTCGCTGCCATCAAGGATCCGAAGATTACTGGCGCAGCAGACATCCACACAGACAGCGATAAGAGAGTGTAGGACAACACTGCGGAGATCCCAGAAAAAGCCGGAAGGAGATAGAGCAGGAGCGCGGAGGTGCCGAAGGAGAAATAAAAGATAGCGCCGACCGTCCGTCTGGTGGGGGCTTTGAGAAGGTCGTGAAGACGCACGAGTGCAGGATCGACGCGCATGCCGCAGTAGGTCGCAGCCATGGAACACGTTATCTCCATCAGGATCGCGGCCACAGTCAAAACGACGCCGGGCCGCCAGAATGGCAGACCGCTGAATGCCGCAGAAGCGCAGCCGAGAAGCGAGATGCACAGCAGCCCACACTGCATCCCCATAAGAGCGGCCCACTGATTCGGCTGCGGCATGCGTCTGCCATGGCCCAGTGCCAACGTCTCGCAACGCTCATGGATGTCACCCGACTCGGGCCAGATCCACTGAACGGTTTTCGATGACCAGCTAGCGTGTGTGACCGGTCGCTGTACGTGAAGATCCGTCATCAACTGCTCGAGCAGCGTCGGGTTCTGCCGGTCCATCCGCCGTCCACGTCGCGTTTCCAGCAGCGAGGCATCGGATGGATCGAGTGTCTGCATGGCTCGCAGATCTGCCACTTCTTCGCGCTCGGCAAGAAACCGCCGCGCAAGACGCCATTGCCCCAGGAATGCAAGCTCGAGGCAAAGGGTCGTCACTAAGACGGTCTGCGCGTCCGCCACTCCCCAAGGCAGCAGTGCGGTGGCGATCACGGGGACAGGAACCCAGCAAAGGTGTGCCAGGAGCACGCTGCGTACGAATCGATAAGTAAGGTGGTCGCCATTCAGCACGTGACCGATCTCGTGAAGGATGGTGAATCGGAGGAATCCTTCCACCGCTGCCGGTCCCGCACCGCCCGGACGTCGATGCCTCTCCAGCCACGCGATCAATTCCCTTCGTATGCGGACGACGACGTGCCCGCGCCGGGACACGCTCACGCCAATGAGAGGGCCTGTCTTTTCGACGATCACCGCATTCACCGATTTAATGCCCACTCGCAGTGCGCCATCGAGGATTTGCTCCATCTCGCAAATCATGGCCTCGATCGTCTGAGGCGTCTGAAGGTCCGTGATGCGTCCGTCGTTGCGGCGAAAAAACAGCCAGAGGGCTGTGAGGTTGGTGGCGAAGGATGCGCAGGCGAGGATCGGCGAACCTTGCCGAAGGGAACTGGCCAGAACCGCCTGGTTGAGGAGAATCAGCGCCCAGGCGCCGACGGCACTGATGAGTTGAATCGGAGCGATGTTCCCGGGCCGGTGCTTCGAACGATCAGCCGCGATAGGAACAAACACAAACGCCATCCCGGCCACAAAGACCATGACGCCGAGTGGTTCCGCGAGGAATCGCAAGAATTCCTTGACTGCTGCAGCATCCGAAAGCGTGAACATGCTTGTCGTAAGCGTCGTTCTTCCATAGACACCGTCGTTCGAGAAATGTGTTCTGCTCTGCTGTTCGCTCCGAGCCATCAGAAGACACGAAGGCCGCCTTGCGGCGGCTGGTGAGCGACTTACTTTGGCGGGCCCAGTCTCATGGTCATCCTGAAACTCTCGCTCGCCCTGGAGATTGCGCAAGTTACTGCGCAATTGCCGCTGTCCGCGCACCGGTGGCTCGCGTGGCTCGCGCGACATCAACGAGACTCGCGAATCGTTCGAAGCGGGCGGTCGCGCCGTCACGGATGAGCCGGCCGAGATTCTGCCCCGATCGGACGTACACCGGCAGAGCGTTCGCGGGCATCGAGCTCAGTAGTTTCCAGCGTGTTTCGTCCGGCGGCATCGGTCGAGCCGTTGTGGCGATGTCGAGGAACGTCACTCCGGATCGCGCCAGCAGTCGTGCGAGACGATCGCCGTCGCGGGCAGGGTTGATGG
>JBAVBF010000077.1:0-6199 GCA_049586115.1 Thermoanaerobaculia bacterium
CCGTGAGTCGGATGTCGTCTCCGACTCGATGCAGCGCGATCGTGCAGCGTGAGGCGTCCGAATGGCGGACCACGTTCGTGACCGCTTCGCGCAATGCGAGGGCGAGGATTGCTTCCTGTCCGGCGGCCAGCGGCACCGGCTCGAACTCCGAGGTCAGCTCGATCGACGCCGCGCGCAACATCGCCGTCGCGCCATCGAGCTCATGCTGCAATCCCGCCCGGTAGCCACGCACGGCCTGGCGCACCTCGGACAACGCCTCGCGCGAGATCCGTTCGACGTCGCGAATCTCATCGCGCGCGCGTTGCGGATCGCGGTCGGCCAGCTTCGAGGCCAGCTCCGACTTCAGGATGATCAGCGAAAGCGTGTGGCCGAGGACGTCGTGAAGATCGCGGGCAATGCGTTCGCGTTCCGCGACCTTGGCGAGGTGCTCGATCTCCTCGTGCGCCATCGCCAAACGTCGGTTGGCGTTTCCGACCTGCGCAAAATGCGCATTCACCGCGCCGATGACGACCGTGAAAAACGCCGCCCACCACCAGATCAGCGGACTGAGTCCGATCACCAGCACGTCGACGAGCAGCACGAGCAGTACGACTCCGATGATCGAGAAGGCTTTGCGAACGCCGCCCGTGTTGCCCGCGAACGACGCCGCAAAAATGAAGAACGCGCCGGCGCCATAGTTGATCGGCATGAACGCGACGCCGAGCGCCGTGATCGCCGCGATGATCCAGAGCAGCCGCCGGCCGCGGATGCGATAGCCGGCCAGGTAGATGACGACAAAGACCGCGGTTGCGAACCAGGTGAGCGCGATCCGCCCCGCACTCGCATTCGCCACCACCGGAAAGGCGGCAAACGGAACGATGTAAATCAGCCAGATGTACTTCGTCCAGCCGGCGTAGTCGCGTTCGGGGGTCATGGTCATGATCTCAACTGTCGCGGGCCTCACCAGCACAGACAAGAGTGTCTGTGCCACATGAATCCTGCCGTACTTCGGATCGCCGGCTACGGGCGCGAGCCAGTGTGGCACAGACACTCTTTGTCTGTGCTTTGGCAAGGTGCAGCGCCTGGTATTTTCACTTCAGCCTCAGCTCGTCGATCGCAAAGTCGGCCGCACCTTTGTCCGGACCGCAGAACACCAGCATCTGCACGTCCTTGCCATCGGTGTTGAAGGCAGTCCACGGAACGGTGATCGCCATCCAGTCGGCACCCGCATGAACGGTCGTCTGCCGCGGAATGCGCCCGGTGCTCGCGGCGAACAGCATCACGCGGATGTCGGTGTCGCCCTTCGCGAAGAACGACAATCCGCTCTTCGACGACAGATCGACCGGTTGCATCGGCGTCGCGCCGAGCAGCAGCATTGCGCCGGCCCACGGGAACATGAAGCCGGGCTTCGTATCGGCGTGGATGTGCAGCGATTTCGGCGTGCCGTTCGCGCCGCCCTCGACGATGTTGATCGAGGCTTCGGATTTGCCGCCGGCGATGGAGTCGGTCGAAATCTGCCATTCCGAGCCGAAGGCCGGCTTCAGATCGCCGGAGTCGAAGTTGCTGATCATGCCGTCGCCGATCTTCGGAACGACCGCCGCAACGGCTGCCGTCTCGACGCGCTTCGGCTCCGGCTTGCGATCGAGCATCACGCCGTTCTTCCAGACGCCGGCGATGTTGCGCGTCGCCAGGATGTCGGTAGTCGGATCGCGGTCGACGAGCAGCAGATCGGCGCGCAGTCCGGCGGCGATGCGGCCGCGATCGTTGAGCTTGAACTGTTTCGCGGGCAGCGACGTGGCCGCGGTCAGCGCCTCGACCGGCGTCAGTCCCGACTTCACCAGCAACTCCAGCTCGCGATGCATGCTCGCGCCGTGCGCCGTGCCGGGATTCGGCGCATCGGTGCCGGCCAGGATCGGAACGCCCGCGGCCTTCAACTGCCGCACCGCATCGTACGCGTAGGCAAGACTGAGATCCTTTGCCTTCGGGAACGCGGACTTCAGATTGCTCATCTCGTCCGCATTCAGATACGGCGCGAGATGCGCGTCCGTGTTCAACGAAGTCCCGCTGCCGACGCCGGTCGTGCTCTCGTTCACCGTCAGCGTCGGCACGACGAAGGCGTGATGCGCGGCCACGAATGCGCCGAACCCGGCATCGGGGGTCTTGTCCGCGAAGATGTGCACGAGCGCGTCCGCTCCGGCCTCGATGGCATCGCGCGCGCCCGCCAGCGTCGAAATGTGCACCACCGCCATCTTGCTGCGCTTGTGCGCCGCGGCGATGAGCGCGGTCAGATCGCTCTTCGAAAGCGTCGGCAGCTTCATCCCGTACGCTTCCCCCGTCTCCACGATCAGCTTGATGTAGTCCGAACCTTCCGCGATCCGGGCATCGACGAATGCCTGCGGATCGTCGCCGCTCCTGAACGTCGGAATCGGGAAGTATTCACTGCCATGTCCGCCGGCGACGGTGACGAGCGTGCCTGCGGAGTAAACGTCGGCGCGATTCGTGACCGGCCCTTTTGCCTGCTCCGCGCGAAGCGGATCGAGGGTGTGCAGCGACGTGAACATGTCCAGCTCCGTCGTCACGCCAAATCGCAGTGCGCGCTCCAGGCTGCCCGGAAAAACATGCGTGTGCGAATCGATCAGCCCCGGCAAAAGCGTCTTGCCGTTGCCGTCGATGACCTTCGCATCTTTCGGCACCGCTACGTTCGCGCCCGCGGCGACGATGCGCGTTCCGTCGATCAAGACAGTCGCATGCGGGATGACCTTCGTCCCATCGAAGAGCCGCACGTTGGTGATGGCGGTTTGTTGGGCGGCCATCGGGAGAGCAAGGAGGATCGCGAAGAGCAAACGTTTCATGCCGGCAGTATCGGACCGTGCCGCTTTCGCGGCCCGTGCGGATCGTCAGCAGAAACGGATGACAAGTGTCATGCGGCGAGCGATGAGCGATAATCGGCGCCTTCGGAACTCGATTGAAAAAAGCGCTCATCACCGGCATCACCGGACAGGACGGCAGCTATCTCGCCGAGCATCTTCTCGCCCTCGGCTACGAGGTTCACGGGCTGGTGCGGCGCGTCGCGCTGGAGGCTCCGGACAGCCGCTTCGGCCGCATCAGCCACCTGCTCGACCTACTGATCCTGCATCCCGCCAGCCTGGAAAGCTATCCCAGCATCTTCAGCGTGATCAGCCGCAACGCGTTCGATGAGTGCTACCACCTCGCGGCGCAAAGCTTCGTCGCCGAGAGCTTCATCGACGGCTTCTCGACGCTCAACACCAACATCAACGGCACGCACTACATGCTGGCCGCGCTTCGCGAGCTGCGGCCTGGATGCCGCTTCTACTTCGCCGGATCGAGCGAGATGTTCGGCAAAGTACGCGACGTGCCGCAAACGGAAGACACGCGTTTCCATCCGCGCAGCCCGTACGGAATCAGCAAGGTGGCGGGCTTCGAGCTGACGCGCAATTACCGCGAGGCGTACGGCATGTTCGCGGCCAGCGGCATTCTCTTCAATCACGAAGGCCCGCGGCGCGGATTCGAATTCGTGACGCGCAAGATCACCAGCACCGCCGCCCGCATCAAGCTCGGCCGCGCCGACGAGCTGCGACTCGGCAACCTCGAGGCGAAGCGCGACTGGGGCCACGCCGCCGACTACGTCCGCGCCATCCACCTCATGCTGCAACAGCCGGAGCCGGACGATTTCGTCGTGGCCACCGGCGAGACGCACACGGTCCGCGAATTCTGCGAGCTCGCCTTCAACGAGCTGGGACTCGACTACCAGCAGTACGTGAAGATCGACGAGCGCTTCGTCCGCCCCGCGGAAGTCGACCTCCTCGTCGGCGACGCCAGCAAAGCGCGCGACGTGCTTGGATGGCAGCCGACCTACACGTTCCCCGCGCTCGTCCGCGAGATGGTGCAGACCGATCTCCGGCTCCTGCAGGACGGGAACGTTCCGGCGCTGGCCTGATCGCCTCACCTGCTACGCTTCCGTCGGTGGCCGAAAAGATCCGTCGTTACACGCTCAAACAACCGGCGAAAGCGCAGAAGCAGTATCGCGTCCGCTACGAGGACGAGCTCAATCAGGAGCAGCTCGACGTGGTCATGGCCGGCGAGGGACCGATGCTCGTCATCGCCGGCGCCGGCAGCGGCAAGACGCGCGCGCTGACCTATCGCGTCTCGCGCCTCATCGAGGATGGCGTCGATCCGTCCGAGATCCTGCTCCTCACCTTCACGAACAAAGCGGCGAAGGAGATGCTCAGCCGCGTCGAGCAGCTCGTCACCATCGACACACGGCGCATCTGGGGCGGCACGTTTCACTCGATCGGCAACCGCCTGCTGCGCCAGCACGCGGACACGATCGGCTATCGCTCCAGCTTCACGATTCTCGATGCCGAGGATTCCAAAGAGATGATGGAATCGGCGATTTCCTCTCTCGGGATCGCCACTCTGGAGAAGCGTTTTCCGAAGGGCGACGTCCTCATCGACATCTACTCCTACCTGATCAACACGCGCACGCCGCTGGAGCTGCACCTCGAAAACAACTACCCGCATTTCGGGGTCTATCGCGACGAGATGATCAATGTTTTCCGCCGCTACAAGGAGCGGAAGCGCGAAGCGAACGCGATGGATTTCGACGACCTGCTCGTGAACTGGAAGCTGCTGCTCGACGACTATCCCGACGTCGCTGCCGCGCTGCAGCGGCGCTATCGCTACATCCTCGTCGACGAATATCAGGACACGAACAAGCTTCAGGCCGAGGTCGTCGACAAGATGGCCGAGGTGAGAAGGAACGTGATGGTGGTCGGCGATGACGCGCAATCGATCTACTCATTTCGCGGAGCATCGTTCGAAAACATCATCACCTTTCCGCTGCGATTCCCCGAGGCGAAGATCTACAAGCTGGAGATTAACTACCGCTCCACGCGGCAGATCCTCGCTCTCGCCAACGCCTCGATCGCGCAGAATCGCTTTCAGTTCCGCAAGGAACTGCAGGCCGTTCGCGGCGATGGTCCCGATCCCGCGGTCGTCGGGGTCGACGATGTTTTCGAGCAGGCATCGTTCATCGCGCAGCGCATCCTCGAACTTCGCGACGAAGGCGAATCGCTCGCCGACGTCGCGGTGCTCTATCGCTCGCACTACCAGTCGCTGGAGCTGCAGATGGAATTGTCGCGGCGGCTGATCCCGTACGAGATCCGCTCCGGCATCCGCTTCTTCGAACAGGCCCACATCAAGGACGTGATCGCGTATCTGAAGATCGTCACGAACGCGCGCGAGGAGCTGTCGTGGAAGCGCGTGATGAAGCTGTATCCGAAGGTCGGCGAGAAAACGGCAGCCGAAGTGTGGGCGAGGATCGGAACAGCGCAGAATCCGCTGGATGCGTTTCTCAACAGCGCTGGACCGACGCCGTCGACGGGCCGCTCGCGCACTCCCGTCCTGAAAAACTTGCGCGACGTCCTCGGCATCATCAGCAGCGAATCGATGCAGCACAATCCGTCCGAGTCGATCCGCCTGATCGTTGAGCGCGGATACGCCGACTATGCGCGAGCAAAGTTCGCGAACTCACAGGCGCGCCTCGATGATCTCGAACAGCTCTCGCAATACGCGCTTCGCTATGACGACACGAACGCGTTCCTCGACGAAGTCGCGCTGGCCAATCCGATCGCGGGCGAGGACGTGGCGGTAGTCGGCCCCGAGGACGAAAAGATCGTGTTGTCGTCCGTTCATCAGGCCAAGGGTTTGGAGTGGCGCATCGTCTTCGTGATCTGGCTCGCCGACGGACGTTTTCCGTCCCAGCGCGCGCTGCGCGTCCCCGGCGGCATCGTGCGAGTGAAGCCGAAGGAGCTGCACGAGGCATTCGAGCTCACGGACGCGTTAGTCCGAGGAAACGCCGATCTGGCTATCGAAGAGATGCCGGCGGAGATCGTCGAAGACGTTCCTACGGAACACGAAATTGTGATTCCAGGCGAAGAAGAAGAACGCCGCCTGTTCTACGTCGCCGTGACGCGCGCCAAACAGGAGCTGTATCTCGTCTTCCCGGTCATGGCTCGCGACCGCGGCGGACTGGATATCCTGATGGAGCCGTCGCGTTTCATCCGCGAGCTGCCGGGCGAGTCTTACGAAAAGTGGGTAATTGGAAGCGAGTGAGCAGGTCGCAGGCTGCGCGATGCCGACGGGGACGGTTCACGCGGAGGCGCGGAGACGCGGAGTAAAGACGTCTTTCTCCGCGTCT
>JBAVBF010000078.1:0-2598 GCA_049586115.1 Thermoanaerobaculia bacterium
TGCGACCCCGGCAAGGAAAAACTGCTCGTCTTGCGAAAACAGGTGCCGGCAATCTTCCTCGACCGCAAAGCGCGCCTCGCCAAACTCGAGATCGCGGTACGTCTCCGGTGTAGGAGCGCATGCAGTCTGTGCGTCGGCTGCAATGCTGCACAGAACCGCTACAGCGATGATCGACCAGCGAATACGGTGCGAGCTCATCATGGAGACTCCCGAGTCCGGAGCACGGACGGATTGCGAACGAGGACGTCGTCGACCCCTCGGATGGCCTTGTCGAGATCCCAGAAACAGCGCTCTGCACGCGGCTCTTCGCGGAAGAGCGCGCAGTTCCCCGCGGACAGCGCGTCGGGGCATGTCGTCGCGCACCAGAAGTTGGCAACGGACAGGAATCGAACGGTCTCACCCGCCGAAGCTGGAGTCTGTGGCAATCGCTGGTCGAGATCACGCAGCACGGCCACGCAGCCATCACGCCAGCGCAGATACGACGCGATGAACTGGTCGGCTGTGCGAGAGCCGTATAGTTTCTTGAGCGTCTCGCCGTCGGCCCTGCATTGCGCCAGAAGTGGTCGAAGCGGCGTCCGTGAAGAGGACGGTGAAGGCGGAATTGCTCCGTTCGCAATCGCGGGAGGATCGGATGGCGGACGCCGTGAACAGGTGGCCAGCGGCATCGTTCGCGCCGCGCCGTCGATGCTGGCCTGCGTGGCATTGCGGATTGACGGATCCCGATTCGTACGAATCCAGCGGAGCACGTTGCGCTCGACCGCGTCCGAGAGCCCATTGACCGTCACGAGGCCGTTGTCATCGGATCCCGCGCGGCATTGAAGAGCGTCGAGCACCGCGCCGGTGAAGACTCCGTTCTGACGGAGGTCGTCGTCATATGCCCATCGTCCCGCGGCGGCGCCGTAGAGCACCACCTGCCCCGCCGTCAATCCCATTCGCTGAATGAGCGGTGCGGGCGAAAGTGGCTCCGGGACCGGTGACCGCTGCTTACGCACGCGTTCACGACAGGTGTCGATCAGGACGAGCGATCGCGCGGCAGTGGATGCCGCGACGAGATCGAGAACTCTGGCCGTGGGAATGGCCGTGTCGCGTTCGCGCAGGAGCGAGTTCGCTGCCAGCAGGTATTGGTCACCCTCGCTGCTGTATCCATGCGTTGCAAACGCGACGATGAAGATTCCGTCGACTCCCGCCAATCCCGCCTGGCGGCTCAGGATCTTCAGGATCTGTGATTGGGTGGCCGCCACCACGATCGCGCCCTTTCGTTTCAATTCCCCGAGGCGCCGCTTCGAAATCTCTTTCCGTGGATTTTCATCTGACAGTGCGAGCGCCACGCGATTCGGACGGACGAGCGCTACGCGCGGGTCGACCGAGAAGACATACGCGAGATCGATCGCGTCGTCGACCGCATACGGCACGTCTTGAAGCGTTTCGTCATCGCGGAAGTTGCGGATGCCGACGAACAACGCCACGGATTGCGCGGAATCGAATGCCGCCTGCGCCTTCGGAGGCGCGACTCTCACCGACCGGACTGACCCCGTGTCCTGCCCCTTCGCCCGGTCCGCGCCTACCGTCGCAATGCCGATGAACAGGATCAGCGCAGGCGTCTTCATCCCGAGGACAAATCTCGACTTGACACCTTTGCCTTCTCGATTTCCGTCGCCATGCATCGGATCTGTCGTGCCCGATAGACACGAAACAGAAGCCAAAGTGGCGCAGCGAGAAAGCACAGCGGCGACGCCACCAAACAAACGTTCCGGTGTCCTTGAAGAGAACCGCGCTCAATTCAGGCCAGGAGGTTCCGCTTGCCGCGTTCGATTCTGGGGACGGAAACACGCAGTCCCGCGCTCACCATCGGTGGAAACCCGGAGATCGTGAAAACACACCTCTCGCCGGTGCAGATCGCGCAGCGTCTTCGTCAAAAGCGTTCCTCGGCGTATCTCGAGCGTATGCAGCGGCTCGATGCAGGCGCGCATCAACAGGACACCGCCGGTCTTCAGGCGCTGCTCGACGCGATCACCGCGGAGTTTCCCGAGCTCGGAGTCGATGACCGTCCGCTCGGAGTGGTCTCGCGATGCTTCCTCGGGCCTCCCTACGAAGTGCACATCTGTGACATCACCGGCGGGATCATCGAGCACTTTCCACGCGGGCGCTCGATGCCGCCGTTGTTTGAACGAGCCCGGGCCATCGCCGCGCACGGCGCCTACGCCTTCATCGAGATCTACGTCGGCACCATCCGCGCGGTGGCGGCGGATGGTGCTGTTTCGGTTTTGAACTCTTGAACAGAGGAGACCACGCATGTCCGATGGTATTGATCTCAGTAGCGTCCATTCACACATCAGCCGGCTCGAGCACAACCTCGACGTCGTCAACACGAACGTCGGAGCTGTGTCCGAGCAGGTGATCGCCGTTTACCAGCAGCAGGAGCTGACGAAAGACCGTCTCGATGACCTCCATCAGCAGTTTCAGGAATTCGTCGCCGCCGATCGGAAGGACAAGCAGAAGCAGTTCGCCGCGACCGAGATCGTCCGGGTAAGGCAGGAGATCGAGCAGAAGTTCGGCCACCACGACATCGTGCGCCGCACGACCACCGGCATTCTGCAG
>JBAVBF010000079.1:0-3225 GCA_049586115.1 Thermoanaerobaculia bacterium
GCTATCTCTGTTTCCAAATGCTTCACTTCGCTCCAAAGCAAGAAGCTCATCTTCTTCGTCGTCGTATCGTAAAAGAGCAGTCCACGCTCACCGCTTCGGAATATTCGACCGCGCATTTGATGGTTAGTCGTGAACAGTGATTGTTCTCCTGGTAGGCGCAATGCTTCGTATCCGTTACCATAGCCCAAGATGTAAGCCCCAAAAACCAACCCTAGCGAATAACCTACAATCACTCCGGACAACGAAACCTTAAGGAACATCGCGCTCAACGTTATTAGACCTAGCAGCCCCCAGAGCAACACCGCGTTATCCCATTGACCGGCCTTCAGGATAACCACTAGCGTGAAAAACGCGAATAGAACAACGAGGAACCATAACCTGCCGCGCGGTTGGTGCTTCAACGGAGCATCAAACGTAAAGTTACTCAAACTCCATCCCAAGGCTGACACGATTGCGATTGCTGGAAACACGGCTTCTAGCCCAAACACAATGTGATCAGACCACGAAAACAGGGTAAACAGCGATTTGTCTACCGCATTAATGGAGCCAAAATCATACATCGCGGCCAGAATGATCGCGGCTACAGGCGCCGCAGTTATGAGGTCTTTGATGGAGAAGGCATTCGCTTTTTCCTCGTTCATATGTCGCTCCCACCATTGAGTGGACGCTTCAATCACCGCTGACGAAGCCGTACCACGTAGCGGATTATACGCTTCGAAATCTTCCGTCTGGAATTGAGATTGTCATAGGCTTCGCCAAGTCAGTTGTGGCGCATGCTCAATCGGCCGCCTTGCCAATCGCTGGCGGAGCAGGGCCTAGTGAGCGCCTAGTGAGCACCATGGCAAGTCAAAAACCACGGGGCTGTCTTGCGCGGCGGCAGGATACGATCCAGACAGAGGCGGAGTGCAGCCATGTCGCCGGCGAGAGTGAGATTGATCGCCTTCTGCGTCAGCGCGGAGGCCTGCCCGTCAAGCAACGCTTCCAACGCAAGGGTGGTGGCATTGCGGGTGCCCTTCGGCTTGCCCGCAGGATTGCCGGACTGTCCGCGTTTGAACTGGGTCGGGTTGGTTCGCCATTGGATATATAACCGTGTCACCCCTTGGCGAACTGGGCGGGGCCAATTCCATCAGCCCTCAGGCGAACCCGCGCCAAAGATTGAATAACTGCTGTCGCGTTAGCCATTTAGGTGGCTTGCCCTCCGCAAGCCTATCCACATTTTCGCGCGGTTGATCGACGGTCCCCGCGCAAAAGCGTCTGTGACGGGAACATGCGCGCCCATGCATGTGGGGTCAAGTGGCCGGTTTGGTACTGGATATAGTATTACAGCCTTGCTGCTGGCGATTGACACCTGCATCTTGACTCCTGCAACGCAACAATGATGCGGTGCGGCAGCTTAGCTTTTTGGGGCAGGGGTCGATGAATAACGTTGTTGATCGAGTAATGACTTCTTATCAAAAGTTGCCCGCGAGTGAGGGGTTGGCCCGTGAGGACATCAGAGTGAAAGTGGGCCAATATCTCGCAAAACTTTCATCTGCAGGTCACAGCGAGACCGACGAACTCATCCATTACGGCTTGGCCTATCTGCGTATCCTCCACGAAGGTCCCGATCCCCGTTATTCAAGCTGCTAGAAGCTAGGCAAGCGCTGCTGACGCCAACACGTTGGGCGCGTGCGACCGAGCGCATGATCAAGGGTCCATCGCCACTCGTTTTGGATTTCACAAACCCAGAATTATCCTATGTTCGAGTTCATCGAGTTCCTTAGCTCCCGCTGGCTCGGCGATTTTCTGTTCGGATTCAGCGCGCTGTTTGCGATCATCAATCCGTATGGGCTGGCCTTTATCTTTCATGACAGGACGGCCGGTCTGTCAGAACGGGAACGCGCGCGCGTAGCTCTCCGCATTGCGCTCTATGCTTTCGGAGTGCTTTTAGTATCGCTCTTCGTCGGGAACCATATTCTTCGTTTCTTTGGCATCTCCATGCCCGCCTTGCGCATCGCGGGTGGTCTTGTGGTCGCCGTAACCGGCTGGTCGATGCTCCACGCGACACTGGTCCCTCAGGGCGGCCATGCGACCTCGACCGCTAATTTTGTAACGATCCAACGGATGGTATTTTTCCCGTTGACGATCCCACTGACGACCGGGCCGGGGACGATTGCAACGGCAATGGCGATCGGCGCGAATCGCCCGGATGATTTGAATGGCTTGTTTTATTCATCCATCGTCTGGCTGGTCGTCGCGCTTGCCGTGACAGCGACGATCTATCACGCATATAGGAGATCCAGTGCCATGGCTCGGCTCTTCGGAGATGAGGGCACGAACGTGGTAACGAGGCTGTCCGCATTTCTGCTGCTCTGTATTGGGGTTCAAATCGTAATCACGGGTGTAGTCGAGGTCGCCCGATCACTGGCGGGCGGTTCCGTGTAGCGTCGATCATCGTGAGATTGGAGCATGCATGGCGGGCGCTTCCGCGGGGCCGATTGGGGGCCGGCTTCATTGATGCGGTCTTGCTGATCTGGATCGTGCGTGCCCACAACGGAAGTCGCGGTCTTTTGCCAAGGGTGGCAGCCCGCTTCAGTACGCCGCGAATTCTCCTCGTCTTTCGAGAAGACATGCGCATATAGGTTGGAGATCCACTGCTTGCCGTCCTGCGTCACACGCAGATACCGGAGTGCATCGCCGATATACGGCCGAACGGCGTGCCAGAAGAAAGCCGGGTACGCGGCCCGCAAATCATCGGAAGTTTGATATCCGAGCTTCTCGATCGCGCCTCGCGCTTACGGTAGGTACGTCTGTCTTTCAGGCGATCCACAAGCTGGAGCGCCTTGGCGTCCACACCGGAGGTTCATTCGATGTGCTCATAGTGGCCATAGCCGCCACAATTTGGACAAGCAACTATCTAGGGTAGAGTCCAGGCTCGCTTCTTGTCCACGGCGAACGGATGCGACATGGCCCCCAGATATCAGATCGAGAACCGCTATTCCTATCACGTGGGCTCGTGGGCGAGCGGCGCCAGCGGCGCCTTTGTGACCGCGACGCCCCAGGGCGAATTCCAGCAGCATCTGCAGGATCTCTACGTGAAGGGTCACGACCATCTGCGCAACGAGGAGTATGCGCTGGCACTGCAGGCGTTCGAGGAGACCTCGGCGCTCATCCTGCATACCGTGAATCCGAGCATGCCGATCGGCGCCGGGACGTGGCGGTCGCCTTTCCCGCTGGAGCTCTCCC
>JBAVBF010000080.1:0-11879 GCA_049586115.1 Thermoanaerobaculia bacterium
CGTCACCATCGAGGCCAGGTCTTCGCCGCTCGCGTCGTTACCATCCTCGAAATAGTGAAAGTCGATGTCGGGCGTATCGAGCGGATGATTGCTTTTTAGTCTGACCGTGCCCGCGGTGTTGTTCGTATGGGCTTTGATGATGGCCCAGGTCAGCGCGCTCTTTCTGGTCACGATCAGCTCGGAGTAGCCGGGGTAGTAGCCGTGAAAGTTGCCGGGGAGCGCGAAGATGAAAAGGTCCGGGTCGGGCTTGCTGTGGTCGGACTTCAGGATCATCGCCGCCATCGCGCCGTTCGATGTATAGACGCCTTTGCCGCCGAGCCAATCCTTGAACGCTGGATCCGGCGGATCGCCGGGGAGAGGCGCTCTGAACGCGGCTCCCTCCAGCATGGCGTAGGGATGTTTCATCTCCGAGACGACGCCGACTTCGTAGCGGTCCTGCAGATTGCTGCCGACGCCGGGACGATCGACCAGGCACTTGATGCCGATCTTCGGATCTTCAAGATGCTCCTTTGGGCCGATTCCGGAGAGCATCAGCAGCTGCGGCGTGTTGAAGGCGCCACCGGCGAGAATCACCTCGCGCGTGCAGCGATACTCCTTCTTCTCGTACTTCGGCGGTTCCGTCGCGTTCGGACCGGCGCGATAGAGATCGTTTCCTTCCCAGCACTCCACCCCGAGTGCGCGCTTGTCGCCGTCGAGGATCACGCGCGTGGCCAGGTTGCGCATCTTCAGGATCAGCCGATCGGGATATTGCGCCATCACGCTTCGCACGAACTCGCGCGATCCGTTGCGCTTTCCCTTCGTCGTGGCCAGCGGGATGGTCGTTGTAACGCCCTCGAATGCCGCGCGGTTGCGTTCATCGTTCGGGTCGTCGCCGGTCCGGAGCCAGCGAAGGAATCGCCTGATGATCCCTCGATACCAGAAACGTCGGCCGGCGCGGAAAAGCGACGACAGGACGGTCGTGGCCACGTTCCGGTCGCCGAACGCGACGGTCGGATCGACTTTGCTCGTGCCGAGCCATCCGCTGTATCCGTGACCTGACGGATCGTGCTCGCCGGGCGCTGGCGGTCTACGGTACTGGCAGCGCTCGAGGCGCTTCCAGTACTTCCACATATTGTCGGCGTGCCACGACTCGTCGTTGGTGCGGTGCGCGATGTAGTCCCAGTCGCTGTCGTGCGGTACGACTGTGATCATGGCGTTGTGCGCGGTGCAGCCGCCAAGAGTGCCGGCGCGCGGATAGAGCACTCCGCCGCGATTCGCGTCGTATTTCGGATCGCGATTTTCGTCCGAGCCGTAGTGATGGACGAAGAAGTTCCACGACATCGCCCTCTCCTCGGAGGCGAGACCGTGGAACGTCGGCACCTGATAGTTGTACGACTCGGGATCGGAGCCGGCCTCGATCAGTAAAACGCGAAAACCCCTGACGGCGAGGTTCGCCGCCAGGGGTCCACCGCCGGCTCCGGAGCCGACGACGATGTACTCATACGTTTCGGCCTGGGTTTCGATGGCGTAATCCTAGAACGTCTTCAGGAATGCGATGAGCGCGTTCTTATCCGCGTTCGACAGTCCGGCTTCTCCTTCCGAGGCCGGCAGATAGTCGGTCCCGAAGTAGTGGCCTTTGTTCACGACGAAATCCTTGCACTTGGAAACGCCGATGAGCTGCGGCACGAGCGGCTTGAACACCTTGCGTGCCGCGTCGTCGCTCGCTCCTGGCGGCAACTCGGCCAGTTTGTGTTTGATGTTCAGCAACAGGCTGACAACGTCGCCTTTTCTCGACAGATCGATGTTGGTCAACAGATTGACCGGCGTCCCCTCGGGAATCGGGCCGATTTTAATGCCATCGCCGTCGACCAGCGGTTGGAACAGCCGCGGGACGTAGCCCTTGGCGATGATCACATTGCTGGTCTGCGTCGTCTTGTCGATCCATCCCGGGAGAGACTTCCCGGATTGCGTGGCGAACGTGCCGTTGCCTTTGCGCGTTTCCGGCCAGAGCATCTGCTTGATGCCGTCGTCGAATGCCGTCATGCGGTCTTTGACCGAGCCGCTTTCCTGGAAGTCTCCGACGCTGTTGTTCTGCAGGAAGGGCGCGGTCGACCAGAGGCTGATCAGCGAAGCCGGCCGCGTGAATCCGCGTCCGCCGCCCGGCATCTCGTACCACGATGGTGCGCCTGTAAACGGATCGTGCACCATCACTTTGCCGACCGAGGGCAGGTTCTTGTACGACTCGGAGGAGAAATTGTCCCAGATGTTGTCGCGAATGGCGTTCGTGGCCAGCGGACTGCAGGCGTTCGTCTCCAACAGCGTGACCGGCACGCGGACTTCATTGGACAGGTAGTTGTTATCCAGGAAATCGGGCGCATTGACGATCTCCTGCATGGCCGTCTTGAATTCGGCGGTCTTCGTATACGTCCAGTAGTCGTTCCAGCACTTCAGATAATTCGGGCCGATACAGCCGGCCTTGAAGTATGTGTTGAAGACTTTTTCCGGCAGCTTGCTGGAATGGCAGCGCGCGCAACGCTCGCCGAAGACCTGTTTTCCCCGCGGGATGAGATCCGCGTCGGTCATGTAGCTCGATCCGCCGGGCGCGACTTTCAGGTAGTCGGGTTTGGCGGTAGCGAGGAAGAAGAGCGCCGTGTTCGGCGTCTGCGCCACGTTCGCCCGCCAGTACGACGAATTCTTCTCCGCGTCGGCGATCTTGATCGGGCTGACGTCCGGGCCGCCGATCATCGGGATGAAGTGCAGCAGCCATTCTTCACTGAACAGACCGATGTTGAGATACACGCGATTGAGCGCACCGAGCGCGCCGACCGAGTCGGAGCCGTCCTTGAGCACGTGCGTCGTGAAGGCTACTTTCGAAGCCGGATCGTAGAGCTTCGTCAGCGGCGTACCGGGAGGAACGTAGTCATTGAACTGATGGTTGTCCGCGCTGCCGCCGGCGAGTTGCTCCGCGCCCCATTTCCGTCCGATCTCCAGACGTGCGCCGAGGTTGTAAATCGCGTTCATCGTGCGCGGGTTGTTGATTTCATCGGAGGAGACCAGCGACGTATCGAGCGCACCGGGACGCGAGGTGTGGAAGAGCTGCCAGATGAAGCTGCCCTGATCCTGGTCGAACATGAAGATGCGCTCGATCCAGAAGTATTGCGCTCCGGGATTGCTGTTGAGATTCGCCCAGGTCGGGTTCTCCGGATCGGCTGGCGGATTGGATGGATTCGGGCCGACGTGGCAGAAACCGCACGACATACCCACGCGGAACGGCTTCACGAGCTTCGCGTCGTTGTAATAGGACTTGTCGGTGTAGTAGCGCACCGGGTCCCATCTCTTCTGCGCGGCTTCGTCGAAGTTCGGATTCGGGAAGAGGCGGAGACCGACGACACCGGTCGCGTAGCCATAATACGAACCGGCCGGGATGTTCTTTCCGCGGGCGCCGTACCTGACGCCGGGATACTTCGTTTCGTTCTCGAACGGATCGGGACCGCAGCCGGCGCCTTCGACGCGCTCATCGAGCCAGAGGCCGAAGCGGTCCGCGCGCGGGCCGGTGGCCTGGCGGAAGCACGGCTCGTTCACGAGGCCGAGGTAACTCCAGCGATTGCTGCGCTTGTTCGTCAGTGAGGGATGGCTGGAGATCGTCTTCAGCAGATCGAGGTTGCCGAGGCTGCTGACGGAGAGAACGTCCCAGAGGCGGTCGTTGCCGGCCGTCCAGACGACCCAGTTGTTCCGGCCGATGGCCACGCGCTTTACGGCTTCGGCGGCCGAGATGCCCGGCAGATACGGATCGAGCGAAGCCCGGATCCCCTCCGGATTCTTCGTCAGGCCGTAGTCCATATCGGCGTAATAGTCTTCCTCGGCGCCGGCCAGCGTGTCCGCGTTCCTCCCGGCGAGCATGGCCTCGTCCTGCACGTGCCCCGCTTCCAGCTTGTTCTTCACGAGAGTGCAGCCGAAAAAACTTCCGATGATGACCAGGGTCAGGATGAGAACGGGGACGAAGAGCTTTCGCATGGACGATGCCTCCTTGCAAGTAGTGACCTTGGAGCCGCAAACGTTTCTGCGCTCCAACCGGTCACTGGTCGGTAATCGAACAATTCGGAGTAGCCGCAACGCTGAAGGGGATGTTGGTTACTAAGGAGAGCCGCAGGAAGTACTTTTCCCTACCCTTCCAAATTTCCATTAGTTATTTAATGCGGCGTTAAAAAAGTGGGTAGGGAAATCCCATTCTCACGGCACTCCTGTAACGAACCCCCGTCCATCGTCACTACCTGCTAACTGGAATCGTTGCATCGTTCAGCATCGTGATAGAATTCATGACTCAATCACCAAAAGTCCTTAAGTCGAATCGGAATGATGGCTCTACCGAGCCGGAAGTCTGACGCACCACTGGCCGCAGAGGAGGGGTAGCCTTTATGCGCAAAGCCGGATTCGTAGTCGTCGTCGTCCTCGTGCTGGCGAATTTGACGCCGGCGTTCGGGCAGATCATCCCGAAACTGCCGGACGACCCGCACGCGCGGACGGTCTATGCCGACAACCTCTATCCGTCGGCGAGGGTCTGCGGCGAGTGCCACCCCAAGCAGTTCGCGGAGTGGAGCCTCTCGTCGCACGCGTACGCCGCCATGTCGCCGATGTTCAACAAGTTCGAACAGCGGATCAATGACCTCGCGCGCGGCACGATCAACTCCTTCTGCGTCCGCTGTCACGCCACCGTCGGCACGGCACTGGGCGAACGGCGCGACACGGCGTGGTGGAACCGCGCCGGCTCCGCGCAGGAAGGCATCACCTGCGTTACCTGTCACCGCGCGGGCGAGGCCTACAGCAAGAGCAACGGCGCGCGCAGGATCACGCCGGGCCCGATCTCCGAGCCGGTGTTCGGCCCCTTCGACACGACCGGCGTCCTCAAAGCCATCAGCAATGCGCAGCTCTACAAGATCCTGGTCAGCTCGGACCAGCCCGACAGGCCCGGCTACCTTCGCATCCATCAGCAGGCCATCAAGTCCACGACCATCGAAGAGTCGGAGCTCTGCGTCACCTGCCACCAGGTCCAGGTCCACGCCGGCATCAAGCTGGAGACCGTATGGGAGGAGTACCGCGCGTCTCCGGCATTCAAGGAAGGGACGACCTGCCAGCAATGTCACATGAGCCCAGTCCCGGGACAGAAGGTCGCGTTCACCCGCGGACCGGCCGCCCTCGTCAACGGACTGACCGTCAACGACGACCGGCCGCTCTCCGACCACACGTTCGTCGGCCCCGGTTATCCGATCAGCCATCCCGGCCTCTTCCCGATCTCCGCCGTCCCGTCCCGCTTCACGCCGCAGCAGTGGCTGACGTTCGACTACCGCGCGAAGTGGGGGAGCGACGACTTCGAGAAGAACGCCGCCGCGGCCTCCTTCCCGCCCGAGTGGCAGAACGCCGCCGACCGCAAGGAAGCGTGGGGCGTCGTCGTCACGAATCTGGCCAGATGGGAAGATCGCAAGAAGCTGCGCATCGAGCTGCTCGAGAAGGGCTCGAAGCTTGATGGACCGTACTTCACCAGTCCGCTCAAACTGGGGCAGAATTTCTCCTTCGATTACAAGCTGACCAACCTCAACAAAGGGCACAACCTCCCCTCCGGTTCTCTCGGAGCGCAGCCGGAGTTGTGGCTCAACGTCGCCCTCATCGATCCGGACGGCAAGAGGGTATGGGAGTCGGGATATGTCGACAGCCGAGGAGACTTCGCCGACCTGCAATCGCGCGACGTTCGCGAGCGGAAGATCTCCAATGTCGACCCGTTCAAGGGCCAGCCGCTGCCTTTCGACTCCCAGCTCTTCAGCATGGGAGCCAAATTCATCACGGCGAACGTGAAGGGGACCGATCGGGAGATGTATCTGCCGATCAATCTCGACTTCGACCAGCTCCCTTTCATCCGCCCCGGCGGCACACCCTCCTCAATCAACAACCATCCGCCCAACGTGCGCATGGAGAAACACAGCATCCCGCCGCTGGCTACCCGCACGGCTCACTACATCGTTCCCGCGGAGAAGCTCACCAAACCTGGGACGTACCGGCTTGCCGTTCGCATTCGCGGCCGGACGGAGCCGATGTACTTCATGGATTTCGTCTTCGCTACGACGGACATGGAGCGTTCCGAGAACGAGTGGGTTACCGACACGCATCAATACGCCGTTGCATTCGAGATGCACTGAGGAGAGGGCGACCATGAACCGAAAATCGTCCACCGCGAACCCTTTCCTCGTCGGATTGCTTCTGCTGGCCGCGGCCGTTTCGTCCGCGTTCGCGCAGGAACCGCCTCCCGACTCCGCGAAACACGACATGGACAAGCAGGCGACGCTCCTGCCCGATCCGCCGGCGGAGGGCTCGTTCGTTCCCGATCCGCAGTATCCGCAGGACTACGACGCCCAAGCCAATCTCGACGTCTACGGCACCAAGCACATGAACCCGAACCCAACGCAGATTCCGGCGATCGCGTGGGGCATTCGCATGTACGACCACGGCGCCTTCACGCCGCGCCCGACCTGGCTCTTCGGCGCGAAGGATCCGGTTCAATCGGGCTTCATGGCCTACGGCGATCTTCGCGTCGCCGCCGACTCCTATGACACCGGAACCGGCGGCAAGAAGCAGTCGACCGTCGCCGCCCGCCTCAACCTCGACATGGACCTCGCGCTCACCGCCACCGAGCGTATCCACGCCTTCACGCGGCCGCTCGACAAGGGCGGGCAGTTCACGCGCTACGACGTCAGCGGCGTCGTCAAAGACAAGTTCACCCGCAAATTCGACTTCGACCTCGACACCCTTTTCTTCGAAGGCGACCTCGGACAGATCACCGGCGGCTTGCAGAACCACGCGGCGAAATTCGATCTGCCGATCGCCTTCGGCCGGATGCCGTTCGTTACGCAGAACGGCGTCTGGATCGAGGATGCTTTCGACGGCGCGGCCTTCAGCTTCACCGCCAAGAACATCCCGTCGCTCGACGTCAGCAACACCGACCTCACCTTCTTCGCCGGCTGGGCGCAGCTGACCACCGATGCGGATCCGAACGCGTCGAGGAACCGGGTGATCGGCCTGGCCGGCTTTGCCGACGCGAAGAAGGGATACATCGAGTACGGCTATGGCTACGTCAAAGCCCAGAACGACGACCTGAGCTATCACAACCTGACCGCGTCCTTCAGCAGACGGTACAAGGGACGGCTGGCCAACAGCGTCCGCGTGATCGGCAACTTCGGCCAGAAGGGCGATCCCATTCTGGGGAAAACGGCCGATGGAGTGCTGCTCCTCGTGGAGAACTCGCTCACGCCGAAGTATCTGAAGCTGGCCCAGGCCAATCAGTCGAACTTCGTCCCCTACCTCAATCTTTTTGCAGGCTTCAACTCGCCGCAGTCGCTCGCGCGCGGCGCCGATTCCGGCGGCGTGCTGCGCAACACCGGCATCACGTTCGAGTCCGACGGCATGACCGCCTATCCGACGCTCGACGCCAAGGCGCACAAGTCGTACGGCGGTGCGCTGGGGCTCGAGTACCTCTTCGATCTCGCGCATCAGATCGTGGTCGAGGGATCGGCGGTCGAGCGCATGAGCGGAAACACGGCCGGCTCGGAGTACGGCATCGGCATCCGCTACCAGCAGCCGATCAGCCCCGATCTGATCATCCGCTTCGACGCCATGAAGGGGTGGCTGCAGGGGCAGAAAGACATTTACGGAGTACGCGCAGAAATCCGTCTCAAATTCTGAGGAGGTTCTCGATGTCTGTGTTTCAGCTCAATGTCAACGGCAAGGTGCACTCGGTCGACATCGACGGCAACATGCCTCTGCTCTGGGCCATCCGCGACGTCCTTGGCCTGAAGGGGACGAAGTTCGGCTGCGGTGTGGCGCAGTGCGGCGCCTGTACGGTGCACCTCGACGGCGTCGCGGCCCGCTCCTGCTCCATCGACGTCGGCGTGGCCTGTCTCTCCAGGATCACGACGATCGAGGGGCTCTCGTACGACGGCAGCCACCCGTGCCAGAAAGCGTGGGTGGAGCTCGGCGTCCCGCAATGCGGCTTCTGCCAGCCCGGCCAGATCATGACGGCGTCCGCGCTGCTCAAAGCGAATCCGCATCCCACCGACGACGACATCGACCACGCGATGCGCGGCAACATCTGCCGCTGCGGCACCTACCCAAGAATCCGCGAAGCCATCCACAAAGCGGCGGGGAGCTAGATATGAGCACGATCTTCAGAGTCACCCGCAGGAAGTTCCTCCGTGACCTCGGCGTCGGCACTGGCGCGCTCGTGCTCGGTTCCTACATCACGCCGGACTCCCTCTTCGGCTCGAGTTTGACCTCGAAGCTGTCGAACGTCATCAGCAACGGTATCCCTTTGGGCGCGTTTGTCGCCATCAAGCCGCTGAGCGGCGACATCACCATCTTTACGCATCGCGCGGAGATGGGCCAGGGCATTCGCTCGAGCCTTGCCGCCGTGCTGGCCGACGAGATGGAAGCCGATTGGAGCCGCGTCACGCTCCGTCAGGCGGACGCGGATGCCGTCAACTTCGGAGTGCCGTATCCCTACGCAATTCCCGGCGGACCGGCTATCGTCAAAGGAGAGGACGCCCAGTTTACGGACAGCTCGCGAAGCATGGCCGCCTATTTCCAGGCCATGCGGATCTTCGGTGCCGGCATCCGGCTGGTGATGATGCGCGCCGCCGCCCTGAAATGGGGAGTGAACGTCAGCGAGCTGGAAGGGCGCGAGCAGCAGATTTGGCACAAAGGCAGTGGCCGGTCAGCGCGATACGAGCATCTGCTGTTGGAAGCCGCGAAGGTCGCCAAGCCTGATCCGACCCTTGATGAAATCATCGCCGTGTTCAAGCCGAAGGAGCAGTGGCGGTACATCGGCAAGAAGATGCCGTTCGTCGACGCCGAGGACATGGTTACCGGCAAGCTGGTTTACGCCGCCGACATCGAGCGCCCCGGCATGCTCACCGCCATGGTCGTGCGCTGCCCGGTCGCCAACGGCGCGCTCAAATCCTTCGATGCGAGCGCGGCACTCGCCGTACCGGGCGTCCGGTTTGTCGAACCGGTCCTCCCCCCGAATTTCGGTGGCGGCATGACAGGTGGAGTCGGTTCCAACTTCGTACCACACGCGGGAGTCGCAGTCATCGCGACCAACACGTGGGCCGCGTTGCAGGGACGACGAGCGCTCAAGGTCGAGTGGGACCTCACCGCGTCGGCCGGTGCTTTCAACGCGGGTTACGACTCGGACGCGTATCGAAAAGATCTCGAAGCCTCGACCGCCAAACCGGGAAGGCCTGCGCGGTGGAAGGGCAACGTCGACTTCGCGGCCGCCGCAAAGGTCATCGACGCGGACTACTACGTGCCCCATCTCGCACAGACTCCGATGGAGCCCCCGGTCGCTGTTGCGGTTTACGAGAACGATCAGTGTGAGATATGGGCTCCGACGCAGGGTCCGGAGCTCGCACAGCATTACGTCGGCCTGGCTATGCTCGAGCCGGATCCGGTCAGGTGGCTGATCTGGCAGGCGACCGAACTGTCCGAATTGTTGAGAGCAGACGAGGTAGAAACACAGAAGGCTTTCAACGAAAGCATGGCTGCTTTCCTGGGTGTCGATCAGAAAACCCTGTTTCAGATGCGGGACGATCTCAAGAAAAAGGTCAGGGATAAAGTCCGAATCCATCCGACATTGTTGGGTGGAGGCTTCGGGCGCAAGTCCAACCCCGACTACATCATGGAAGCGGCCTTTCTGGCCCGTAAGCATCCCGGTGTTCCTATCCGCGTGCAGTGGACGCGCGAGGACGACATCAAGTTCAGCTTCTACAACGCGGTCAGCGGCCAATCCTTCAAGGCTGGCCTCGGCGCAGACGGGATGCCGACTTCCTTCCAGCAGCGCAGCGCCTTTACCTCGTTCTTCGCGACCTTCTTTCCTCCGCCCGAGTACACACCCGCGGCGGTGAGGGACCTCTTTGCGAAAGCGCGCGCCGGTTTTCACAACGGCGGCGAATATCCGTACGGCTCCGCGATCGAGCGAGCCCAGGGACTCGAGGACATGCCGTATCGGATTGACAACATCCGCATCGAGAACTCGCCCGCGCCGAGTCACATTCGCTGCGGGTGGATGCGCTCAGTCGCCAACATGTACCACGCCTTCGGACTCTGTGCCTTCGCCGATGAGATGGCAGTGGCGGCCGGCCGTGATTCGAAGGACTATCTGCTCGATCTGATCGGGCCGGGACGGCTCTTCAAAGACGCGGATCTGAAAGCCGAACATGTGATGGTCTTCGACAACAACCTCTTCCCAGTCGATCGAATGACGGTCCCGATCGGCGGGAAGGAACGCGAAGTCATGCCCGGATATCCGCCCGACACGCGGCGGCTGCGGTCCGTGATCGAGCGCGTCGCGAAGGAATCCGGCTGGGATCAGAAGCAAGGGAAACTGCCAAAGGGCCGTGGACTGGGCATCGCTGCGCATCGGAGCTTCCTGAGCTACGTGGCGCTGGTGCTCGACGTTTCGCTCAACGATCGCAACGAGCTGACTATCAACGAGGCGTGGGCAGCGCTCGACTGCGGTTTCGTGGTCAACCCCGATCGAGTCCTCGCGCAGATGGAGGGCGGTATCAACTACGGCCTGAGCCTCGCCATGCTCGGCGAGATCACGGTCAAGAACGGCGGCGTTGTTCAAAACAACTTCGACGACTATCCCGTGCTACGGATTCACCAGACGCCGAAGAAATTGTCGGTCTACTACGTGGACCCAAGCCCCGAGGTGGTCAAGTCCTATCCGGGCGACGGGGTGCCGCCAACCGGCGTCGGCGAGCCTCCCACTGCAGTCGTTGCTCCCGCTTTGGCGAACGCAATCGTCGCCGCCGGCGGCCCGCGCATCCGCTCGATCCCGTTCAACAAGTTCATCACCATCCATTAAGCGAGCCCGGGCGCGGAACAGCGCCCGGCTTTTTTTACTCTTCCCACTCATGCGCGAGATAGACAGATTCATCCGTTATGCCGGTGTGGGCATCGTGGCTCTGATGCTCGCTTGTTCCAGTCACACGCCTCGCCCGATACAGGACGGGGGGATGCAAGGCTTCACCGGCGCCGATCGGCGCCCCGTGGCCGGCTCGCGCTTCAGCGTCGTGCGCGACGCCGTCTTCGCCAACCCGTATCAAAAGGTATGGGGAGCGAAAGGGAACGCGCCACTCGAGCGCTTTCCGGTCACGCTGATGCCGCTGATCAAAGGCATGCTGCCGGGCGGCGGGACGTGGCAGTTCCTTGCGGCAGCCAGACGCGTGCTCGCATCCGATTCCGATCTTCGCTGGGGACCGGACGGGAAAGGGTACCAGCGCCTGCTTCACCCCAACGCCGTTCTCATGACCGGTCGATGGGAGATCACTGAAGAGACGCCGTATAGCGGCTACTTCCGTAAGGGAAGCCGCGGCCTGATCATCGCCCGCTACTCCACCTGCTGCACCGAAACGCGCCGCGGCAACGTGCGGTCGCTGTCGATGATCGGCCGCATCTACCCCACCATCGATCCGAACCATCCGGAGCCGCTGCCGACCGCGTGCTTCATAACCCAGGAAGACATCGGCGGCGAGGTCACGGCGAACATCAACGACGCCAGGCTGCGCAACGCGCCGAACACCACCGTCAGCCGTCGCGGCAGCGGCATGGCCATTCTCATCCTGTCCGGGATTGTGTTCAAAAAGGCGGAGAAACAGCCGACCATCCGGCAGGTCTACCAGATCGCCGAGCTCGGGAAGCCGCCGGCCGAGCCGACGCGCGCCCCCGAGTTCATGCAACTCACCGTTGCGGCGGGACAGCCGGTCATCGCCGGCGAAAACCTCGACTTCCGCGACGAGGTCATGGCCCACATCTACGACCCGGGCGACCCCACGCCGAAACGCAAGCTCGTCTTC
>JBAVBF010000081.1:0-3308 GCA_049586115.1 Thermoanaerobaculia bacterium
GCTCCGGCGGCTCAGGATGACAGTGCTACTTCTTCCAGCCGAATTTTCCTACCAGCGGCACGAACTCCGCGGTGCCGCAGTCTTCGATCTGGACGCGCGTGCCGACACGCATCACTCTCGCCAGCCGTTGATTGCCGGCCTCACCGATCGGGATGACGAGTTTGCCGGTCCTCGATAGTTGTTCCAGCAGCGGCTTCGGCACTTCGGGCGCCGCCGCGGCGACGATGATGCGATCGAACGGCGCCTGGTCGGACCAGCCGTAGGTTCCGTCGAATACTTTGACCGAGGCGTTGTAGATCTTCAGCGTTCGGATCAGTTCCGCGGCGCGCAGGGCCAGCTCGTTGACGCGCTCGATCGAGAAGATCTTCGCGCAGAGTTTGGAGAGAACGACGGCCTGGTAACCAGTGCCGGTGCCGATCTCGAGGACTTTTTCCTTGCCGGTGAGATCGAGCAATTCGATCATCCGCGCGACGATGTACGGCTGCGAGATGGTTTGCTTTGCGCCGATCGGCAGCGCGCCGGCGCCGTACGCTTTCGCGGCCACGAGCGTCGGCACGAAGAGGTGACGCGGCACGTCGCGCATGGCCTGCAGGATGCGCTCGTCTTTGATCCCGCGGCTGGCGACGTAGTCCTGCACCATGCGGGCGCGCAGGTGCGCGAAGTCGGGCTGCGGCGCGCTATCCCTTCGCTGCGTGGCCAAGAAGATCCTCGAGCGGTTCGAGACGGGCGATCGATTCGTGATGGGTGAGATCGAGGTGCAGCGGCGTGATGGCGATGCATCCTTCCTCGACCGCTTCGAAGTCGGTGTTCTCGCCGGGACGCCACGTCGGCTTGCCGCCGCCGATCCAGTAGTAGGTCCGGCCGCGCGGATCCTTGCGCTCGAGGATGTCGCCGGCGTAGATGCGATTGCCGAGGCGGACGACGCGCACGCCGCGGAACTGAACCGGGAAGTTGACGTTGAGGATGATGTGCGGATCGCGGTGATGTTCGAGCGCCCAGCGGATGAGCTGCTCCGCAAACCCGGCGCAGCGTTCGAAGGAAAACCCTTCGCCGACGAGCGTTGAGAACGCGATCGACGGAACGTCGAGCAGCGCTCCTTCGAACGCGGCGGAGATGGTGCCGGAGTAGGTGACGTCGTCGCCGAGGTTCGGTCCGAAGTTGATGCCGGAGACGACGAGAGCGGGTCGATCGTCGCGCATCAGTTTGAGCACCGCGAGATTTACGCAGTCGGCGGGCGTGCCGTCGACGATGTATTCGTTCTCGCGGAGCTTGAGCATCCGCAACGGACGGTTCAGCGTGAGCGCATGCGAGGCTGCGCTCTGTTCGCGGTCCGGCGCGACGATGGTGACCTCGACGCCGTCGATGCGCAGGCAGGCATCCGCCAGTTTTCGGAGCCCTTCACTGTAGATGCCGTCGTCGTTGGTGACGAGGATGCGGACCATGCGCCGCGCATGGTAGCGCATCGGCTTCGTAGCGCCGGCGCTACGCTCACCTACTGCACGTTCGCGTTCGCGCGGATGAACTCATCCACATCTTTCTTCAGCCGTGCCTGCGCTTTGCGGTCGATGTAGACCATGTGGCCGGTCTCGAAGTAATCCATCGAGATGTTCTTGCGCAGCTCGGGCTCGAGCTGCATGCGCGCGAAGGTGTAGCGCGTGGCGGCGAAGGGCGTGGCCAGGTCGTAGTAGCCGTTGGCGACGAAGACTTTCATGAACGGGTTCTGGGCGATGGCGCCGCGGAGCGTTTCGGCGACGTCGACGTAGCGGTTCTGGGCGCGGTCGTAGCTCCAGGGACGGACTTTGCCGGTGAGGATTTCGTACGGCAGGTCGGTCTCGAACTTCAGCTCGCGGCGGACGTAGTCGTTCACGACCGCGGTGTACTCGCCGAAGATGGCCGCGTACGACGGATCGAATTCGTCCGCGTCGCCGGCGGCGTCTTTGTCGATGCCGATGAAGCGGCCGTCGAGGCGTCCCACGGTGCGGCGCTGGGCGCGCATCAGCTCCTTGTCGAAGCGATCGATCTTCACGCGCAGATTCGTTTGTTCGATGTAGGCGGGGGAGAGGCCGGTGAGGCGGGCCAGTTTCGCCGTCACATCGCGGCGTTCCGCATCGGTGATGCGGTCGCCCTGCATCAGCGCGTGCGTGTAATCGCCGAGGGCAAATTGTTCGGACTCGGAGACGGCATGTTCGAGCGTGCCGGACTGCAGATCGGACGGCAGGCGCTTGTGGTACCAGGCGATGGCCGTATAGGTCGGGAGGAAGAGCTCGTAGGCGAGGTCGTTGCCGCTGTCGAAGGATGCCGTTTCGAAATTGAGGATCGACGAGATCAGCACGATGCCGTTGAGATAGAAGCCCTGCTGGCCGAGCCAGCCTGACAGACCCGCGGCGCGTGTAGTGCCGTAACTTTCGCCGGCCAGGAACTTCGGCGAGGCCCACCGGCTGTAGCGCGTCGTCCATTGGCGAATGAATTCGCCGACCGATTGGATGTCCGAATCGACGCCATGGAACTTGTTTGCATCGGCGAACGGAATGGCGCGGCTGTAGCCGGTCGTGACCGGATCGATGAAGACGAGATCGGTGACGTCGAGGATGCTTCCCTCGTTGTCGACCGTGCGATACGGCGGACGCGCGGCGTGCCCTTCGTCATCGGCATACACGACTCGTTTGGGACCAAACGCGCCCATGTGCAGCCAGACGGACGACGAGCCGGGACCGCCGTTGAAGGTGTAGGTGATCGGACGGCGCGCGGGATCGGCGCCGTCTTTCGTGTACGAGGTGAAAAAGAAACTGGCGCGCGGCTTTCCCTCTTCGTCGCGCATGATCATCGTGCCGGCGCGAGCGGTATAGCTGATGGTTTGGCCGCCGATGGTGACCGTGTGCTGCGTCGTGGAGATTTTGTCCTTCGCGTCGGCAGGCGGGCGCGCGTTGCGCGGCTCTTCGCGCGGGGCGTCGGCGCGGTCGTCACTTTCCGTCGCCGGAGGCGTTTCGCGGCGCGGCGTTGGCGCCGGCTGCCGGTTGGGAGCGGGTTCGGGCGATTGTGCGAAGAGCGAGAAGACGGAGAGCGTCAGCAGCGCGGCGAACATCGCAGTTTTCATTTGCGGCGCATTGTAAGGCAACGGCCGGGCACGCTATCGTTCGCGGATGCTCAAAAAAATCACGCCCGTGCTGATCGTCGACCGCATCGAACCGCTGCTGCCGCTGTGGGATGCGCTCGGCTTCGCTCGGGCTGCCGAAGTGCCGCACGAAGACGCGCTTGGATTCGTGATTCTGACGCGCGACGGCATCGAGGTCATGTACCAGACCTTCGAC